>CAJFQT010000103.1 GCA_904419095.1 uncultured Clostridia bacterium
ATTTACTTCATATATTTTAAAAACAGAATATTCATAAATAACATTATTTACATCAATATTAATCAAATCATCAATCTTCAATAGATGTAAATCACTAAAAAATTTCCCATTATCATAATTATGACCAGCAATACATAAATTACTATTAGCAGGAGGTAAATCACCATGAAATCTACAAGGGAAAATACCAAGAGACTCATTATCTAAGCTAGAGAAGAAAGGATAAGACAAATTAATTACAGGAATTTGAATATTTCCAACAATCTCATTTTCATCATTTCCTACAGGAATATCAAAAGGATCTTTATTAGAATATAGTTTCATAATATTATAATTATTGTTTAATTTATCAGAAAAATTTTCATTTTTACTAATCTTAAAAACATTGTAAAAAAGAGAAGAGATAGTAATAAAAAATAAAATAATGCAAAAAATAAAAATATAGAAAAATTTCTTATTTTTTATAGAATATTTATGTTTTTTCATCTTATTACTATTATTTTCATTATCAGGAATAATCTGTAAAATTTGATTCATTTATTTCACCTGCTTCAATAAACTTTTAATTAGTATTTGTAGAATTTTAAAATATATTAGAAGAAATGATGGAAAATACTTGAAAAAAGTCATAAATTATGTTAATATATATTGAGTAAAAGGATGTTGATATAAATGGAATATAATAGAAAATGCATACAATATTTTTTTGATGCAAACAAATATAATCCAAATCAAGTAGTAGAACAAGTAGAGTTAGAAAGAAAGCAAGAATTTCCAAAACAAGAAGCCAAAATAGAAATCAAACTTAATGAATTTGGAGTATATGTTGCAACTTTGATTTTTGAAAACTCAAAAAGAAAATTTATTAAAAATTTAGAGAATAAATTTAAAAATAATCACAAAAAAGTTGATAGATATGAAAAATTTATACAGGAAAATTCAAATAGAGTATATGGAAAATATAAACAAACAAAAGAATACAAACCATATATTAATAATAGCAGTATTTAGAATTAATCTTCAATTAGTAATTTAAATTTAGAAAATATAAAGTATCAAGCTAGAAAGTGAAATCAATATTTAGGAATCCTCTACAAAATTAAGTCTAAACTGTAACAAGCTAAATTACTAATTTAAGTAAAATCAATAAAAAATCTTGTATTTTATATTCACATATGATAATATATTAATATAATTAAATTCAACAAAAAAGCAAAGTACATTTAAGGTCAAAAATTGAAAAAGAGAGAAATGACATTAGCTGAGAATCATTTCCAATTATCTTAGATGGAAATTTCACTTTTTTAGAACTTTTTTTGAAAGCTATGTAACACAAAGCTAGTAGAAAAAAGCGGGAAAGCCCGTTATAGCATAAAGAGGTTAGAGTATAAAAATATAAAGTTAATAAAAAATGAAAATATAAAGTTAAACTTAAAATAAAACTTTTAAATATGCAATATAACAAAATCAAAACAAAATAACTAAAGTTAACTCTAATAAAAATAGGTGGTACCACGAAAAGAAAAGTTTAAATCCAATTCGTCCTATGTAAATAGGATAATTGGATTTTTTTGAATTTAATTAAAAAATAATAAAGTTATTAATTTTAAATTATAAAAAAATAAGAAAAGGAAGGTGCGATAAAAATGGAAGAACAAATAAAAAAAATTAAACAAACATCAGAAAAAGAAATAGCAGATGCAAAAGACTTAAAAGTTCTTGAAGATTTAAGAGTAAAATATCTAGGAAAAAAAGGTGAACTTACAGCAGTTTTAAGAGGAATGAAAGACTTAACACCAGAACAAAGACCAGTAATTGGTAGTTTAGTAAATGATGTAAGAGACGAACTAGAAAAGCAAATAAAAGAAAAAGAAGCGAAATTAAAAGAGGAAGAATTAAACAAAAGAATAGAAAGTGAAAAAATAGACATTACACTTCCAAGTACAAAAACAAGAAGAGGAAGCTTACATCCAGTAACAAGAATAATAGAAGATATGGAAGATTTATTTGTATCTATGGGATATGATGTAGTACAAGGACCAGAATTAGAAACAGATGAATTTTGTTTTGAAAGATTAAATTTACCAAAAGGGCATCCAGCAAGAGATATGCAAGATAGTTTTTATATAACAGATGAATATTTATTACGTACACAAACATCAGCTGTTCAAGCAAGAACAATGCTAGCAAACACAGAAAAAACACCAATTAGAATGATAACATGTGGAAAAACATATAGAAGAGAAGATGACGCAACACACTCTCATCAATTTAATCAAATTGAAGGATTAGTAATTGATAAAAAAGAAAGAAATGTTTCACTAGCTGACTTAAAAGGAACATTAGAAATATTTGTTAGAAAAATAATAGGAGCTAATTTAGATTTAAGATTTAGACCAAGTTATTTCCCATTCACAGAACCATCATATGAAGTTGATGTTACATGTTTTAAATGTGGAGGAAAAGGATGTAATTTATGCAAGCAAACAGGATGGATTGAAGTACTAGGAGCAGGAATAGTACATCCAAATGTTCTAAAAATGAATGGATACAATCCAGACGAATATGGAGGATTTGCATTTGGAACAGGTATTGATAGATTAGCAATGTTTAGATATGGAATAACAGATATGAGATATTTATATACAAATGATGTCAGATTTTTAAATCAATTTGATAGAAAGGATGAAGAATAATGATATTAAGTAGAAATTTTGTTAAAGATTATGTAGATTTAGATGATAAACTAACAATAAAAGAAATAGCAGAAGCAATGACAAAAGCAGGAAATGAATATGACTCAGCAGAAAAATTAGTAAATGCCACACATTTAATAATAGGAGAAATAAAAGAATGTACAATGCATCCAGACTCTGACCATTTACACCTATGCAAAGTAGACATAGGAAAAGAAGTATTAAATATAGTATGTGGAGCACCTAATGCAAGAAAAGGGCTAAAAGTAATAGTGGCACAAGTAGGAGCAGAACTACCAGGAGATTTTAAAATAAAAAAAGGAATGATAAGAGGTCAAGAATCAAATGGAATGCTTTGTGCTTTATATGAAATAGGAATAGATAAAAAATTCTTATCAGAAGCAGATAAAAATGGAATATGTGAACTACCACAAGATGCACCAGTAGGAGGAGACCCAATTAAATTTTTAGGATTAGACGACGAAGTAATAGACTTTGAACTAACAGCAAATAGAGGAGATTTATTAAGCATTTTGGGAATGGCATATGAATTAGGAGCAATCTATAGTAAAAAAGTAAAAGAAGTAGATATAAAACATAAAGAAGTAGGAGATGACATAAATAAAGAATTCTCAGTTGAAGTCAACACAGAAAACTGTAAAATGTTTTTAGCCAAAAAAGCAAAAAATGTAAAAATAAAAGAAAGCCCAGAATTCATAAAAAACAGATTAATTGCTTCAGGAATCAGACCAATAAACAACGTAGTAGACATCAGTAACTATGTAATGCTTGAATTAGGTCAACCATTACACTTCTATGATGCAGATAATCTAGGTAAAAAAATAGCTGTTAGAATGGCAGAAGAAAACGAAAAACTTACAACATTGGACAATATAGAAAGAACATTATCAAAAGATGATATAGTAATAACAGACGGAAAAAGATCAATAGGATTAGCAGGCGTTATGGGAGGATTAGACACAGAAGTAGAAGAGACAACAAAAAATGTAATCATAGAAGCAGCAATTTTTGATTCTGTAAAAGTAAGAGTTACATCAAACAAAATAGTAAGAAGTGAAGCAAGCAACAGATTTGAAAAAGGACTAGACCCAGCAAGAACATATATGGCAATCGAAAGAGCATGTACATTACTAGAAAAATATGCAGACGCAGAAATTCAAACAGGAACAGTTAAATATGACACAACAAAAAATGAAGAAAAAGAAATAAAAATAACATACAAAAATATAAATGACGTACTAGGAACAAATATTCCAAAAGAAGATATCATAGATGTATTTCATAGATTAGGTTTTAAAACTCAAAAAACAGACCCAAAAGATGAAGAAATAACAGTCACAGTACCAACAAGAAGAATAGACATATCAATAAAAGAAGACTTAATAGAAGAAATAGGAAGAATCTATGGAGTAGACAACATACAAGGAAGACTACCAGTAGTACCGATGAAAATGGGTACTCTAGACAAAACAATGAGAAAAATCAGAAACAAAATGGCAAACCTAGGACTAAATGAAACATTATCATATATACTAGTAAATGACAAAGAAGTAAAAAGATTCACAGCAGACGAATTTGAGCCACTTAAACTACTAGCTCCAATAACAGAAGACAGAAACACACTAAGATATAGTGTTATCACATCACTATACAAAATATATGAATACAACAAAGCAAGAGAGAACAAAGACATATGTTTATTTGAAATAGGAAAAGGATTCTGGAAAAAAAGAGAAGAATACGGAGAAGAACAAAAAATATGTGTTTTAATGTCAGGAGAATATTATAAAGGAATAGGAAAAAATAAAAAAGTAGACTTTTATGTAATAAAAGGAATAGCAGAAGAATTATTAGACTATCTAGGATATGAAGGAAGGTACAGCTTCATAATGCCAAAAAAACTACCACAAGAATTTCATCCAGGTCAAACAGCTGAAATATCTGTAAACAATGACATAGTAGGAATCATTGGAAAAATACATCCAAGTATAGAAACAGAAGATGTATATGTAATGGAAATCAATTTAGACAAACTACTAGCAAAAAGAGTAAGCAAAATGAAATTCAAAGAAATATCAAAATTCCCAACAGTAAAAAAAGACATAGCAGTATTAATAGACAAAAACACAAGCTCAAGTGAAATAGAAAAAATAATAAAGAAAAAAGCAGGAAAATATTTATTAGATATAAACGTATTTGATGTATATGAAGGCGAAAACATAGAAAAAACAAAAAGAAGTGTAGCATATTCACTAACATTTGGAGCAATGGACAGAACCCTAAAAGATGAAGAAATAAATGAAATAATGAGAAAGATTATAGAAGAATTAGAAATAAGAAAATAGGGATTTAGGGACGGTCCTTAAAATCCCTCCTAGAAGGGATTTTGGGGACGGACCTAAAAAATTTTGAGAAATTCAACTAAAAAATAAAATAACAATTAAAGGTAAAAGTAAAAAACAATAAATTCATGAATA
>CAJFQT010000104.1 GCA_904419095.1 uncultured Clostridia bacterium
CTTCATCATGCAATGAACCTACTTCACCACGCAATGTTCCTACTTCATCATGCAACGTTCCCATTTCATCGTGCAATGAACCTACTTCACCACCCAATGAAGCTACTTCATTATGCAATGAGCCTACTTCACCACGCAATGTTCCTACTTCATCATTCAATGAGCCTACTTCACCACGTAATGTTCCTACTTCATCATGCAATGAACCCACTTCACCACGCAATGTTCCTACTTCATCATGCAACGTTCCCATTTCATCGTGCAATGAACCTACTTCACCCTGTAATGTGCCTACTTCACCACATATAGTATTTACTTTTTCCAGTATATTAAAAAGCACATCATCTCTCTGTTGTTCAGTCATCTTCATCCCTCCTTTCTTTGTAAATTATCATTATTATATATTCACACTCTCTCTTTGTCAACCAAAATTCATCGACACATTTCGACATATATACTTGAAATTAAACTATATCAAGAGTTTTTTCAAATACATTTTGTAATATAAATGTAATATACTTTTAATAATTATGATATATTTTTATTTCTATTTTATAGTATAATATAATTGATAAATAATATTGAAATTTAATTTCACCTTTTAGATTTTAATACTATAAATACAAAGGAGATTATTATGAGTATTGAATCAGAATTAAAAAAAGACGGTATTGAAGTAATAAAAAAAATAGACACTCTAACTGTTAATACTCTTGCTAGAAATATATCAGTTAGATTATGTAAGACTTTCCCAAACTTTGGTTTAAATCAAGATGATTTATTCATTAAAATTTCTAGATTAGATATGTATATTGCAAAAATGCCTGAAGGTATGGCAGAAGCTAATTATTTTTATAAAAATACTTCTATATACTTCAACGAACATATTCCTGAAAGCGATCTAGAAGAATTTGCCATTCATGAGTGCATTCATCATATCCAAGAAGTAAAAGACAAAAAAAATTACCTAGTTCGTATGGGATTATGTGATTATACTGAATTTAAAATATATGGTTTAGGACTAAATGAAGCAGCTGTTCAATTAATGGCATCCAAGGTTATAGGAATAGCAAAAGAATCTGTAAAATATTTTGGAATCAATTTTGAAACATCAAGTCCATCATATTACCCATTAGAATGCTGTCTTGTAGAACAATTAGCTTACCTTATAGGTGAAGACGTTCTATTTGAAAGTACAATAAATAGTAACGATAATTTTAAAAATAAATTTGCAGAAATTACTTCTTACAAAACTTTTATGGCAATACAAAATGCTATAGATGATATCTTATACAAAGAAGAAGAAATTGTTAAAATTAATAATAAAATTGCAAGCATTGATGATAGAAATAAAAAAGTAGACAATATGCTAAAGAAAATTCAAGAATTAAAAGATGAAATTATGCTTACATTTATGAGAACTCAAAACTTAATAATATCTAGCTATTTCGACGCCTCTTTTAATAATATTACTAATCTAGAAAATTTAGAAATGTTTAGAAGAAAGTTATACCACTTTAAAAATTATATCGGAACAGCTGAAGGATATACTTTTTTCAATGATTATTACATAAAGAAAATGGATGAACTAGAACAAAAATATAATTTTTTAGAAAATGGTGGATTAGATACATCTTTAATAATAAAACCTAAAAAAACTAGTAAAATAATGGCAATTTTCAGGGCTATCCGTAATCTTTTATTTGGTACTAGTAAAGAAAATGAAAATAATATTGAATAAGTATCAACTTTAATTAATTTCTAATAAAAAGATAATATTTTAAGCTAAAATATTATCTTTTTCATTTTTACAAATTATTTATGTAACAAGGTTAACACAAATATTAGCCATTCAAAAAGTTAAACTTCATTTATATTTTTTATTTTCCTTATAATATATCATTTAGAATACTTTTTGCTGCTTCTCTGCCTGACTTTGCTGCCCAAGCAACAGTTCCTTTCATTCCAGCCAAATCGCCACCTGAATATATTTTTTCATCAGAAGTTTTATAATTTTCATCCACAATAATATTTCCCCACTTATTTAAAGTCAATCCTAAAGTTAAAACTTCATCAGAAACTTGTGACCCCAAAGCCATAACAACAATATCCATATCAATTTGATAATTACTATTTTCAATATTTACAGGAACCTCCCTTGTTTCACCTTCTTTTTTTACTAATTTCGTTTTTATTAATTCTAGCTTTTCTACTTTCTCTTTTCCTATTATTTTCACTACATTATTTTGAAACAAAAACTCTATTCCTTCAAGTTTTGCATCTGTAATTTCTTTTTCTTCAGCTGGCATTTGTTTTTCTGCTCTTCTATATATAATTTTAACTTCCTTAGCTCCTAATCTTTTAATAGTTCTACAACAATCCATAGCCACGTTTCCGCCACCAATAACAGCTACTTTTTTACCTGTAAAATCTGGATAGTTGCCATATTCTAAAAGTTCATTGCCACCATATACACCATTTAGTTCTTCGCCTTCTACACCCATTTTAGAAGATTTATTTGCACCTACACTTAAAAATATAGCATCATATTTTTTCTTTAATTCATCTAATGTAAGATTTTTCCCAAGTTCTTGGCTATATTCTACTTTTATTCCTAATTCTAATATTTTGTTAATAGTGTCTTTTATTATCTTTCTAGGAAGTCGAAAATCTGGAATTCCATGAACTAATATTCCGCCTAATTCATTGTACTTTTCATATATAGTAACATCAATACCCTCTTTAGCCAAAAAAGCTGCACAAGTCAATCCAGCAGGTCCTCCACCTACAACAGCTACTTTTTTATTAACTTTTTTTATCTCTCCATAACAATCTAATAAGCTAAATCCTAACTCATTTGCCTTATCAAAAGTAAAAGCCTCTAAATCTCCTATTGAAACAGGTTCACCTTTTATTCCTCTAACACATGCCCCTTGACATTGCTTCATATGAGGACAAATTCTGCCACATACACCCGGTAAAACAGTAGTTTTTGAAATTTCGATATATGCATCTTTATATTTCTCTTCTTTTAATAATTTAATCATTTCAGGAATATGATTTCCTAACGGACATCCTTTTAATTCACAAGGTTTGATTTTGCAGTTTAAACAATAATTTACTTTTTTCTCAAATTCTTCATTCATTTTATTCTCCTTTTTCATAACAAATAAAATTTCTAACTTAGTTTATTATTTTTTAACTTTTTTGTCAATTATTTCGACCAACTGTACAAGTAATCAGCTAATATTTGTACTATAATTCAAACTTAATTTTATAGAATAGTCTAAAGGGGCAATATATAAATATTTTCTAACAAAAACTTATTTGTACTTTTTGTGTAGGTTTTTGATAAAAAATATTTATATATCACCTCTTTAGACATCTCACTTCTATACCAAATTAAAACTCAACTAATATCTCTGTATTTTTCTAAAACTTTCTGAAAATCTCTTATAAAATCTATTTTTTTAGTATCATCCCTCAAAAGTGCTGCAGGATGCCAAGTAGGCATATATAAGATACCTTTCTTTTCCACCCATTTTCCTCTTGAAGCTGTAATTCCATACTCCTTCCCCAAGATATTTTTTAAAGCAATACTTCCCAATAAGACAATAATTCTAGGCTTAACTAAAATAACCTGATTTCTCAAATAATTCAAACAAGCCATTGCTTCATCATCTTCTGGATTTCTATTTCCAGGAGGCCTACACTTCACAACATTCGCAATATATAGCTCTTCTCTTTTAATTCCTAACATATCAAAAGCCATATTCATAAGCTTACCCGCTCTACCAACAAAAGGTTCACCCAGTCTATCTTCATCTGCTCCTGGACCTTCTCCAATTAGCATAATATCCGCATTCTTATTTCCTACTCCAAATACTATATTTTGTCTTGTAGAACATAATTTACATCTATTACAATTTTCTATTGATTTTTCTAGTTCTTCCCATGTTCCAAACATTTCTTTCTCCTTTTATACATCACTTTAAATATATTTATATTTACATCTTAAACTATTTTTCCAATTAAAGCTACATTAACTCCGTATGTTTCTTTTTCCATTCTATATGAATGTATAATATCATGATTACACACACTACATAACTTAGAATCTATAATATTTTCTTTTTTCAATCCCTCTTTTTGTAGTATTAAATTATTGATTTCAACCGTATCTATAAACCATTTTTCTTTGTTCTTTGCCTTTTCAATTATATTTGTCATATCTAAATCTTGAAATTCATTTTGAAAAATATTTTTCACATTTTCATCAACTTCAAAATGACATTTTCTAATACTAGGACAAATACAACATATTATATCTTTTGGATTAGAATTGTAAATTTTTCTCATTTTTTCTATTGTCTTTACAGAAATCCTTTGAACTGTTCCTCTCCATCCAGAATGGACATTTGCAATAACCTTATTTTTTGGATCATACATCAAAAATAATATACAATCTGCATTTGTTGTAGCAAGTAGAATATTTCCATCATTGGTAATTAACGAATCTATATTTTTAACTTCTACAATATTTAAATTTTCTGTTTTTCCATTAATTTTTTTCTTTTCCACTATCTCTATATTATCAGAATGAGTTTGATCTGCCTTAACAACATTTAAATATGAATCATCTATTTGGTTACACAATTCTTTATAATTATCAATTGCCTCTTTATATTTTTCAATACTCAATGGCTCTTTATTAGCTTTTGATGTTCTATAATCTCTATTTATTCCTAGTGAATATATATGTTTAATCTCTGGATATTCAAGTAATTTTCTAAATTGTAGATATTCTATATTATCTTTTCTTATATGTATTACATTTTCATTTGATAAATCAGTCATAATAAATATATCACTCCTATTCAAAAAGGGGATTTGGGGACGGTCCTTAAAATCCCTTCTAGAAGGGATTTTAAGGACCGTCCCCAAATCCCTACCCAAATTCCTTCATTTTTCTAATAACATCGTCATTAGAACATTTATCAATAAAATTATATGTATTAGTACATAATCTTGTATCAAAACCACATATACTCTTATATGAGCAATATTCACAAGGTGTTTTTCCCATTTTATTATATGGTTTTAATTCTATTTTTCCTTTTAATATTTCTTTTGATATTT
>CAJFQT010000105.1 GCA_904419095.1 uncultured Clostridia bacterium
TCGTTTTGCTCTTTTTTCTTCCACCAATTTTCCCAGTCTAAATTATTTTCTTCGCAATATTTCATTGCGGCTGTTACATATCCTAAAACTGCATCTATCCATACATACATTCTTTTATCTTCAAAACCTTCAACTGGAATTTCAATTCCCCAGTCTAAATTTCTAGTAACTGCTCTATCTTTTAAACCTTCTTTTAAATATTTATGTGTTTCATTTTGTGAATTTTTTCTCCAATTTTTCTCATTTTGTTTTACATATTCTTCAATTTGTGGTTGTAATTTTGATAATGAAACATATAAATTTTTATTAGGTTTTGTTGTTGTTTTATTGCCACAGTCTATACATACTGCATTTTTTAAATCTTCTTTTGTTGGAACATATCCACAGTCACATTGATCTCCTTTTGTTTCATTTCCACAGTTCGGACAAATTAATTTTAATTCTCTATCTGCTACAAATTTTTGACAATGTTCACAATAGTTGTCTTCATCTATTTTTTCATAGATATATCCGTTATCATATATTTTTTTGAAGATTTCTTTTACTTTTTCTTTATGATATTCATCCTCCGTTTCTGTATATAAATTATATGAAAAGTTCATCTTTTTGAATGCTGTATCAAATTCTTTGTGATATCTTTCTGCTATTTGATTTGGTGTTGTTCCTTCTTTTTTTGCTCTTTCTGTAATTGGTGTTCCATGGCAGTCTGATCCTGAAACATATATTACTTTATCTCCTATTTGTCTGTGATATCTTGCTAGAATATCCCCTGATATTAATGCTGCAATATGTCCAAGATGTAAAGAACTATTAGCATATGGCCATGCTCCTCCTATAAGTACATATCTCACTATTATCCC
The DNA here is from genome assembly GCA_904419095.1 of uncultured Clostridia bacterium. Lineage (GTDB taxonomy): Bacteria > Bacillota > Clostridia > TANB77 > CAG-508 > CAG-269. The sequence continues at coordinate 861 of CAJFQT010000105.1, forward strand.
TCCTAATTTATTTTCATTCTATTTTACTTTATTTTGGTATTTTTCTCAAGTTTTATGTATTATTCATAGTAATTATAATAACATATTAGCAGTTTAATTTCAAGGGATTTTGTTTGTTTATTTATTTGTATTCAAATTTCAAACTATAAATTTATAGATATAAAAAAGAAAGGTGTTAAAAGGATTTTAATCTTAATATTAACCAAATCCTTATAGTCAACCTTTCTTATCATATGTGGAAAAACCTATATTTAGACTTAAATATAATTTTTCCTATATTATAAAAAATAAAAGGGGATGTTTTGATTGTTTATATAATACACAGTTTTTGTGAACAAATTGTGTCTATTTTTTGCAAAGTTTGTAATTATTTTAAATTTTTAATCATTTACTTTTTATTTTTTTATGTTATAATATACAAAAAGTTTTGGAGATGAAAAATGAAAGTATTATTCAAAAATAGAACAAGATATACAAAAGAGGTGTATGATATTTTTCTTCAATTTCATAATAAAAAATATGGTTCTTCATATATTTTTTACACAGCTTTTGTTACATTATTAATATTTTTTTGTTTTGGAATGAATTTAAAATATCATAATTATTCAATTGCAATTTTACTTTTTGTTGCAATGATAATTTTCTTATATTGGAGATTTACACATCCGAAAGAAGAAGTAAAGAAAGAATTAAAAACTGATGCTATAGTGCAGGAAAAAGAATTTCAATTTAGATTTTTTGAAAAAGCAATTGAAATTCTTGATAAAGCTAATGTTTCTAGAGTAAGATATTTTAAAATAAAACACATATATGAAACTGATGATTACTTTTACCTATATATCGATAAAAATCATGCTTTTTTATTAGAAAAAAATGGATTTGTAATTGGAAATAGTAGTGATTTTAAAGTTTTTATAAAACATAAATGTCCATTTCGCTTTAAATCTTATTGTGATTAATTTATTTTGAAATATAATTTGCTATTATATTAATTATTCTAAATATATATTTGACTTTACAAAGGAGTTTTATTATGTACAATTTTTTGATTATATTATTTACAAAAATTTTAAATAGATTATTAAAGTTATTTCATAAAAATGGTGGAAACATCCTTGGAAAAATTGCTTTGAAACTGAATTCTAATATCTTGAAATATTTTAAAGTAAATTGTCCCGTCATAGCCGTAACAGCTACAAATGGTAAAACTTCTACTAATAATTGTATAAGATATACTTTAAGTCAAGCTGGTTACAAAGTTATTAGTAATTCTGAAGGAAATAACATGAAAACGGGCATTTTATCTACATTGCTTAAAAATTCTTCTTTAACAGGTAAAATTAAAGCTGATTTTTTATGTTTTGAAGTTGATGAAAGCTATGTTCCTATTATTTTTAAAGATTTTAGATTAGATACTTTAATTATATTAAATTTCTTTAGAGACCAATTAGATCGTAATGGTGAAGTCGAAAGTTTAATTTTAAAAATTAATGAGTTTTTAAAAACATATAATAATAATTTAATATTAAATAATGATGATCCAAATGTTGCTAGATTAGGCTTGGCAAATCCTAATAATTCAAATGTATACTATTATCATGCAGACGCCTATTCTAATGCAACAAAAGATATGCTAGATGCTGGTGAAGGTAAATTCTGCCCATTTTGTAAAACTCGTTTGAAATACGAATATTATCAATATTCACACATTGGAAAATTTATTTGTCCTAATTGCAATTTTGGTGATAATAAAATATATAAAACTGCAACCGAGATTGATTTAGATAAAAAAGTTTTTTATGTTGAAGGAATCCCTTATTATATGCATAATAATAGTATTTATACTGTTTATAACAATCTTGCAATTATATCTGTGTGTTCTTTATATGAAATAGATGTGGAGATAATTCAAGATTCTCTTAAAAATTTTTCTTTGAATAATGGAAGGTTGGAAGAAGTAATAATTAAAGATTCTCCTACAATTATAAATTTAGCTAAAAATCCTACTGGTGCAAATGTAAGTCTTAGATTATTGAATGAAGATAGCTTAAGTAAAGATTTACTGTTTGTATTGAATGATAATGTTGCAGATGGATTTGATGTTTCTTGGATTTGGGATATTAATTTTGATAAATTGAAAAATGTTGATAGAATTGTTACTTCAGGTACTAGGGCTTATGATATTGCAATTAGAATAAAAACTTCTGGCTTCAATGAGAATAAAATTTTTGCTATTCCTAATTTAGACGATGCTACTAAGAAATTGTATGAGACTAATAATAAAAAGTATGTAATTGCAAATTATACTGCATTACAGCCTACAAGAACAGCTTTATTTAAATTGAAGTAAGAATATTTTGAATTTTGAAAATTTGTAATAATCAATTTTGATTAATAGAATTTTAAACACTACTTTTATGAAAGGATAAATTTAATTATGGAAAAAGGAATTAAGATATTATACTTATACCCAGATATGCTTGAATTATACGGTGATTATGGCAATATACAAGTATTAAAATATCGTTTAGAAAAAAGAAATTTTTATTGTATTATAGACAGATATTCTATTGGAGATAATCCTCCTGACTTTTCTAGTTATGACCTTGTTTTTGCTGGAGGTGGTGCTGACCAAGAACAAAGTATTTTGGCAGATGATTTGATAAAATATAAAGAAAATATAAAAGAAGCTATTCAGAACGGAACTTTTTTTCTATTGATTTGTGGTGCTTATCAATTATTTGGGAAATATTATAAAGGTGTTGATGGAAATGTTATTTCTGGTCTTGATATTTTTCCATATTATACAGAGGCAATTGAGGATAGAAAAAAAAGATGTATAGGCAATATTGTTCTAAATGTGAAATTAGGTGATATTTCTACAGAAGTTATAGGTTTTGAAAATCACGGTGGACAAACTTTTGATGTCTTTTCTCCTTTTGGAAATGTTTTATTTGGTAATGGTAATAAGTTTGGCGATTCTAAAGAAGGGTTCTTTTTGGATAATGTTATTGCAACTTATTTGCATGGTCCTTTGCTTTCTAAGAATCCTGTTTTAACTGATTTTATCTTGAAATATTGTTTGGATAGGAAATATAATAAAGATATTAAATTAGAACCTTTGAATGATAGTTTTGAAGAACTTTGTAGGAAACAATTGTTGGAAAGATTTAATATTAAATAGTAAAAGAAAAATGTAGAAGTATTACCTCTACATTTTTCTTTTGAGTCAATTAATTTTGCTTCATTATCTCATCTCTGTAAAGTTTACAAGCTTTTTCTATAGCTATCGTTTGCTTCTTGCTTTCTTCCAGTTGTTTTATTAACTGGATATGCAATGAGATTGTTTCTAAAGCTCCCCACTTTGTGAAACATCCTGTTAAGGCATCTTTTGCAACTGCTGCATATTCATCATATTCCTCATTGCCTTTATATTTTCTTTTTTGAAATCTTTCTTCAACAAAGCAGGCAAATTTTTTTCTGCTAAATCCTTTTGTTGTTGCTAAGAAATTTTGCAAACTTGAATAAATTTGCAAAAATTCCTCTAGTTCTGGGATTTTTTCTTCCTTCATGCATTGTTCGATTAACTTATTAATGTTTTTCTTTTGTTCCATTTCTTTTCCTCCTATTTATAGTTATTTTTATTGTCACGAGTCTTTTTGTAGTAATAGGAATTTTCTGTAATGACTCTATTTATATTATATCTTAATCTTGGAATTTTTTCAAGTATTATGGTAACCTTTTTTGCTAACTTAATACCGAATCTTTGTACTTTAAACTTCATAATCAATTGCTTGCCTATCAATTCTAATTGCTTTACATAGGCTAGAAACTTTTACATGTTCCGGATGTTTTTTATACTTTTCCAAATCTTCCATTGATTCAAATTCAGAAATCAAAATTGCATCATATTCATTATTTGGATTAATATTAATTCCTGTTTCCATATATTTTATTTCAGGAATTATTGCTTTTAGACTATTTAAACCTTCTAAAAATTTTTTCATATTTTCTTCTTCATTTTCTTTGAATTTCCACATTACAATATGTTTTATCATTTCTTTACCTCTATTTTTTAATATAACATATAAATACAAAAAAAGTAGCTTATTTTTGCTACCTTCTTTTTATGCAAGACCGTATTTTTTCTTGAATCTATCTGCTCTTCCTCCGGCTGTTTCTTGTCTTAAATTTCCTGTCCAGAATGGATGACATTTTGAACATACGTCTACTTTTATATCTTTTTTTGTTGATCCTACTTCTA
>CAJFQT010000106.1 GCA_904419095.1 uncultured Clostridia bacterium
TGGTAAAAATAGTTACAGTAAAAATATCATACAAATCTGGTAACAATGATGAAAATGTTGAAATTTCAACAGCTATATCAAAGGAGGACTAAATGAAAAAAGAAAATGGAGTAACCCTAACATCTATCATCATATATATATTGGCTTTGTTAATTGTAATAGGAGTAATATCAGCTCTAACAAGTTATTTTTATAGAAATATTGACTTAGAAGGTGAAAGTAAAATAACAAATTCACAATTTACCAAATTTAGCAGTTATTTTACAGAAGAAATAAATCAAGAAGGAATAGAAGTATTAGAAGCTGGGGAAAATGAAAATGTAAGTTATATAGCATTTTCAAACAATACAACTTATACGTATTCAAAACAAAATCATTGTATATATGTTAATGAAATAAAAATATGCACAAATATAGATAATTGTACTTTTAACTATGAAGAAAATGGTGGCAAGTACAAAATAACAGTTAACTTTAAATCAGGGGAGTTTGAAAAAGAAACAGTATTTAATACTAAATAAGTCATTATGAAAGAAAGGTGAATTAAATGGATTTAAAGAGAAGACAACCAATAGGAGTTGAATTAGTAAAAAGAGGAATTGTTACAGAGACAGATATTCAAAAAGCTCTTGAATATCAAAGAGAACATCCAGATATGAGACTTGGAGATATTTTATATGAACTAGATGCAACTGATCCATACAAATTAATAAAAAGCATAGGAGAAATTCTAGGAGAAAAAGGAATGCTTTTAAGAGCAAATATGGTAAAGATAAATGTAACAGACTATATATCTTTAGATGTAGCTAAAAAGTATCAAGCAGTACCTTTTGAAATAGATAATGGAAAAATAAAAGTGTGTTTCTCAAATACTACAAATGAAAGAAATATAAATACAGTAAGGTTGCTATTAATAAATAAAGGTTTAGTGATGGAAACATATATCACATTTAAAAAAGATATTGAGGAGTATTTAAAATCTTTAGAGGGAGGAGTATTAGAAGAAAACGTTAGGGGAAATGCAAATGTATCTATAACTGAACTTGTTGATACAATAATAAAAACAGGTATGAACAGAAGAGCAAGTGATATTCACATTGAACCTCTAGTAAATGAAGTAAGAGTAAGATATCGTATAGATGGTGATTTATATACAGCTTTTCGAATTCAGAAAGATAAACAAGCACAGTTAATAGGAAGACTAAAAGCAATATCAAATATGCATCAAGAAAAACAAGAATCACAAGATGGTAGAATTTTAATGTATGATGACTATAATATCCGTGTTTCTTCACAACCTAATGTATATGGAGAAAAATTTGTTTTAAGATTACTAAAAAAAGACGCAAATATAAGAAGTATATTTGAATTAGGGTATCCAGGAGATGAGGCAAGTGTTAGAAAAAGCTTCAACAAAAGAAATAGCATAACAATAATTGCAGCACCAACTGGAGAAGGAAAAACAACGACATTATATAGTATTATTGATTACTTAAATAGTCCAGAAATAAATATAACTACAATTGAAGACCCCGTAGAAATAAGAATAGATGGACTAAACCAAATAGAGATTGGACCTAAAACAACTTTTTCTGGAGCATTAAGAACAGTTTTAAGACAAGACCCAGATATTGTTTTAGTTGGTGAGATAAGAGACATAGAAACAGCAGAAATAGCAGTTCAAGCAGGACAAACAGGACACTATGTTTTATCAACAATCCATACAATAGACAGTATAGAAGTTATAAACCGTCTAAGAAAGATGGGGGTTTCAGACTATGATATAGCAAGTATATTAGCTACATCTGTTTCTCAAAGACTAGTAAGAAAAATATGTCCAAAATGTAGAAAAGAAAGAGATTTTACAGAAGAAGAAAAAGAAATAATTACAAAAATAATGACAAAATATAATGAAGAAGTAAATTTCGAAGGATTAAAAACATATGATGCAGTTGGATGTAAACACTGCGACAATTCAGGATATTATTCAAGAATAGGTGTTTTTGAAATTCTAAATATCACAGATGAACTTAAAGAAGCAATAGTAAGAGGAGAAGCAAGTACAGATATCAGAAAAATAGCTTTACAAGAAGGATATAGACCATTGATAGTAGACGGAATTAAAAAAGTATTAAATGGAACAACAACACTTGAAGAATTAAATAAAAAATTACTATTCTATTAAAAGTAAAGTTACATTAGAAAAATTATATGAAATTTCTATCAACAACTTTTCTTATTATAAAAGAAAATCTATATATAGTAATTCTATATAATAAAAAACAGAAAGAGGGATTTAATTATGAACATGGATAAAATATTAAAAACAGCAATAGAAAGGGATGCATCAGATATTCACTTAGTATGTGAGAACAAGCCACTATTAAGAATTGCAAGAGACCTAATACCAATAGAAGATATGGATGAGCTAACACCAGAAGATATGAGTGAAATGTATGATTATCTAGTGCAAGGAAATTTAGACAAAGACGAAGTATATAACACAACAAGAAAACTAGATACATCATATGAATTTGAAGGAATACGTTTCAGGGTTAACATTTCTTATTCAGGAGATGTACCAGTATGCACAATGCGTTTAATAAAAAATGAATTACCAAGATATGAAGATTTAGGAGTACCAGATGTTGTAAGAAGAATGACATATCAACCACAAGGACTAATATTAGTTACAGGAAAAACAAACTCAGGAAAAACAACAACATTAAATGCACTAATAAACGAAATAAATACAACACAAAACAAAAAAATACTAACACTAGAAAACCCAATAGAATATAAACATCATTCAAAAAAATCACTAATAGTACAAAAAGAAGTTGGAAAAGGACAAGACTGTTTACGTTTTAGTGATGGTGTAAAAAACTCATTAAGAGAGGACTGTGATATCCTTGTAATAGGAGAGATAAGAGACAAAGAAACAATGGAAGCAGGAATAGAAATGGCAGAATCTGGACACTTAGTAATAGGAACATTGCATACAAAATCATGTGCAGAAACAATAGACAGAATGATAAACTTCTATGAAGTAAGAGATCAAGCAAGTATAAAATATTTATTATCAGCATTATTAAAATTAGTTGTATCACAAAGATTATTAAAAGGAACAGACGGAAAACTAGTCTTAGTTCCTGAAGTAATGGTAGTAGACAACATAGTAGCAGGAATCATAAGAAAAGAAAAAATAAGTGTATCAGAAATAGAAGATGCTATACAAAGTAACCTAGAAAAAGGAAGCATAGGATTAATTAATTCCCTAGCAGAACTATTTGTAAAAGATAAAATTACATTAGAACAAGCAAAATCACAAATTGAAGAAAAAAATATTGAAACATTAAACAGAACAATAATGCAATTAAGAATAAAAAATGATCCTAGTAGGAGGTAAAAATAATGGCAACATTTACGTATAAGGCAGCAACAAAAAGAGGGCTAATTATAAAAAATAGAGTAGAAGCATCAACAAAGCAACAACTAATTAGGTCACTAAAACAAAATGACTTAATACCAATAAATATAGTTAAAATACCATATGGTGGTTCAAAGAAAAAAATGAAGCAAAAGAAAAACATATCTAATATAGAAGAGATGATGAAAAATTTAAATACCACAAAAATAAATACAACAGATGAACCATCAACAGCAAGAAGAATAAAAATGTATTTTGACAAGCAGAAAAAAATAACTCCAAGAGACCTAGTTGTTTTCACTCAAAACTTCTATCTACTAAAAAAAGCAAACTTCAATAATATTCATGCATTAAGAACTATAATAGACAGTACAGAAAACTATATATTTAGAGAAATATTAGAAGATATATTAGCAGGAGTTGAAGCAGGAGATAACATGTATACAACAATGGAATATTACTCAGATGTATTTCCATACATCTATATAAACATGATAAAAGTAGGTGAATTATCAGGATCTTTAACACAATCATTAGAGCAAGCAGTAACATATCTTGACGAAACAAATGCATTAAATAAAAAAATCAGATCAATATTAATGCCAAACATCATACAATTCTCAATGTTACTAGTAATGTTATTTGTAGGAACATTAGTAGCAATACCAGCGATTCAAAATGTATACAAAGAACTAGGTTCTACTGACACATTACCAGCGGTAACAATATGGTTTCAAGGATTTTTAAACAACCTCGTAACATATTGGTATATACCAGTCGCGATAATTGCAATATTGGTTGGAGCAGTAATATTCTATATAAACACACCAAAAGGAAAATATAATTTCCATTACTTTAAATATAGAGCACCAATATTTGGAGAGCTAATATTTGCACTAGACTTCTCAAGACTAATGAGAGCAATGCTACTAAACTTAGAAAATGGAATGAGGATACAAGAATCACTAGAAGTAAGTAAAAACGTAGTAAAAAACTATGTAATGTTATCAATGATAGAAACAGCAATAAATAACATATTAATAGGAGCATCATGGGTAGAGCCATTTGAAAAATCAGGTTTAGCAAAACCTATGGAAACAGAAATGTTAAAAATAGGAATGCAAACAGACCTATCAGAAATGATGAAAAAACTAGTAGAATATATGCAAATAGACATTGACAACATAATGACAAAAATAATGAAAGCTTTGCCACAAGCAGTATATCTAATAGTAGGAGTAGTACTAATATTCTTCGTATTAGTAGTCCTAGTACCATGTGTACAAGTATATATGGGAAATTTCTTATTCTCAGCATATTTATAAAAAGGGATTTAGGGACGGTCCTTAAAATCCCTCCTAGAAGGGATTTTGGGGACGGACCTTAAAAAATTTATAAATAAGTTCTAAAAAATAAATCACAAAATAAAAAAATCTTCATTTTTCATTGCATATTTACTATTTACTTAAGGAGGTAATTTATGAAAATAGGAATAGATTTAGGTGGAAGCCATATTGGAATAGGTATAGTAGATGAAAAAGGATATGTCATTGAAAAATCTGAAAAAAGAATAATAGAAAAAGATAGAAAAAACATAAAAAATATCATTGAAAAATACATAACAGAAAAAGTAAGAGACATAATAGAAGAAAATGAAATAACAGAAATAGGAATAGCT
>CAJFQT010000107.1:0-4588 GCA_904419095.1 uncultured Clostridia bacterium
TAGAATATTTTTTAAAAAACATTTTAGCATTAACACTTGGAGTATATCTCTTATCAAGAGGAATAGTAATAGGTTTATTATTGTCATAATAATTATCAACAGTAATGCTTTCAGAATTTATATTTTTAAGCTTATACAAATTTGCAGTTAATAATTCACCATAAATACGGAAAGTATCCATATTATCGCATTCTTTAAGTTTGTCGTTAATATGAAGTAACCTAGTATTATACTTTTTTAAAGTTGATAATATAAGTTTTAAAATACTATCACGATAAGCTTTAAAAGTTGAATCTGTTTCTTTATTATAATAAAAATCATCAATAAAGAAATTTAAAGAAAAAGGAGTTTCATGATTTCCTTTTACTAGACAATAGTCTTTTATAATATTATCTTCATTTTTAATATATTCAAAAGATAAATCCAAAGTATCAGCACTATAAATAATTTCATTAATATAATTAAAAATGTTTTTCAATCCACTTTCGTCAATATTTTCTATATTCAATTTAGCAATTACAGATTTGACAAAGCTTCTACTAATACCATTAAACTTATTAGAAATCTCCTTTATAACTAAATTAATTTCACAAGGTAAATTTAAAGCTAAAATATCTTTAAAAGTTGCAAAATCTCCGTACATCTAAAAAGTTGTATTTGTCAGTTATAGGATATGTATATTTAGAATGTGGTACGATTGTACGAGTATTATCATTATCAATAGAATTAATATGTCTTAAACTATCTATAATAATATTATTTTCATCAACTAAAATAATATTACAATGTTTTCCCATTAATTCAACAACTAATTTTTTAGTGATAATATCATCAACATCATCAAAACCTTCAAATTCTATTGTAACAACTCTTTCTAAACCATAAGTTATTACATTTTTTATTCTCAAACCAATTAAATTTTTCCTAAGTAACATGCAAAAATTAGGAGCATTTAAAGGGTTAGGTTTAGAATGTGTAGTTAAATTAATTCTATAATATTGTGAATTTGTACAAATATTAAGAGCATAATTTGTTCCACTCAAATAAAACCCAAGTATAATAGTATTTTTATCTGGTTGAAAAACTTTATCAATTCTAGCTCCTACAAGTTGTTGTAGTTCAGAACTAATTGCTTTTGTAACTATTCCGTCAAATGCCATTTTATATTCTCCTATCTTTATAAATTAATATATTATTTATTCATATTTATATTATTTTTAGTTGTCATTTTATTTTTATTAAAATAATAACATATTTTTCAAAAAAAATAAATAAGAAAAATGATTCAGTTCAGGAAATTTACATTCTATAAAATTTCAAATAATTAAAAACTTAATTAATATTTTATTTCTAATTTAAAAAATATATTAATTCCTTGTTATTTTTATAGAAAATATGATATACTATACACAAAAAGAAAGAAAGGAACAAAAAAATGTCAAAACCAATAGTAGCAATAATAGGAAAGCCAAATGTAGGTAAGTCCACATTTTTTAATTATCTAGTAGGAAGTAGAATTTCAATAGTTGAAGATACACCAGGAGTAACAAGAGACAGAATATATGCAGAAACAAATTGGAGAGGGAGAAATTTCACGTTAATAGATACAGGAGGTATAGAACCAGACTCAGAAGATATAATTCTTTCTCAAATGAGAGAACAAGCAAATTTAGCAATAGCAATGGCAGATGTAATAATATTTTTAACAGATGTAAGACAAGGAGTTACAGCAGCAGATAAAGAGATTGCATTAATGCTTAAAAAATCAAAAAAACCTATTGTACTTGTTTGTAATAAAGCAGATAACTATGAAAAGGACAAACAAGGCATATATGAATTTTATAACTTAGGAATAGGTGAGCCATATGCAATATCAGCAACAAACGCATTAGGAATAGGAGATGTTTTAGATGCAATATATGAACATTTTCCAGAAAAAACAGAAAATGAAGAAGATGAAGATATTATAAAAGTTGCAGTAATAGGAAAACCTAATGTAGGTAAATCATCACTAATAAATAAAATATTAGGCGAAAAAAGAACAATAGTAAGCAATATAGCAGGAACTACTAGAGATGCAATAGATACTTATTTTGAAAATGAAGAAGGAAAATATATATTAATAGATACAGCAGGAATACGCAAAAAAAATAAAGTAAATGAAAGAATAGAAAAATTCAGTGTTATGAGAAGCTTATTAGCAGTAGAAAGAGCAGATGTATGCTTAATGTTAATAGACGCGAATGATGGAGTAACAGATCAAGACGCAAAGATAGCAGGAGAAGCACATGAAGCTGGAAAAGGTATTATAATAGTAGTAAATAAATGGGATGAATATGAAAAAACAACAGGAACACTGGAAAAATATAAAAAAGAAATATATGCAAAACTATCATATTTATCATATGCACCAATAATATTTATTTCAGCAAAAACAGGACAAAGAGTAGATAAACTATTTCCAATGATAAATCATGTAGCTGAGCAAAATGCAATGAGAATATCTACATCAGTCTTAAATCAAGTAATAAATGAAGCAATAGCAATAGTTCAACCACCAACAGATAAAGGTAAAAGACTAAAAATATTCTATGGAACTCAAGCTAGTACAAAACCACCAACATTTGTAATATTTGTAAATTCAAAAGATTTATTTCATTTCTCATATGAAAGATATTTAATAAATCAATTTAGAAAAGAATTCGGATTAGAAGGAACACCAATCAGAATTATTGTAAGAGAAAAATTAGATAAAGAAAATTAAAAGAATGGAGTGATGAAAATGACGTTATATGTTGTAATGGCAATAATTGCATACCTAATAGGAAGCATTAATTTCTCAGTAATAATAAGTAAAAAAGTAGCAGGATTTGATGTAAGAGAAAAAGGAAGTGGAAATGCAGGAACAACAAATATGCTCCGCTCAGTTGGTAAAGGAGCAGCCGGAATAACACTTTTATGTGATGTATTAAAAGGAGTAGTAGCAATATTAATAGCAATTGCATTAGGAAACATATTCCAATGTGATGATAAAGCACTATTAGTACAAGTTGCTGGAGTTGCAGTTGTGCTTGGACATACTTTCCCAATATTTTTCCAATTTAAAGGAGGAAAAGGAGTAGCAACTTCATTAGGAATATTATTAATGAGCAATTGGCAAATAGGATTAATATGTCTAATATTTGCATTATTATTAATGATATTAACAAGAATGGTCTCATTAGGTTCTTGTGCAGCAGCAGTATTATATCCCGTATTAACATTATTCATAAATGAACACTATATTGTATCTGAAGGAAGTGGATATTTAATATATAGCATAATTTTAGCAATAATAGTTTTATTTAATCATAGAGAAAATATAAAAAGAATAATGAATGGAACAGAAAATAGGGTATCATTTAAAAAGTAATAATAGTAAGAAATTAAGAGAATCTACAAAGAAATAAAAATAAAAATTAAGGATGAAGTAAAAAATGAAAAACATAAGAATAGTATATAAAATTATAGTTATATCAATAATACTATTAATAATTTTTATGAAATTTAATATTGTGAATGCTGAAAATGAAGAAACATACACAATTGAATTTAATATTGAAAATGTAGAAAATCCAAATTATAATGTTTATTTGATGATACCTAAAGATTATATAGAATATCTAATTCAAAACTCAAATTTAAACATAAAATATAATGGACCAGTTACGTTAAAAGAAAATACATTTCCAAGCTTAGATATAAAGAAGGAAAATGTACAAGAAGAATTATATGAAGACAATAATATAGAATATGTACAAGTATTATTGGAACCTACAATAGAAAATCAATATAAGGTTAATGTTTTGAAGTCATATCCAGAAAAAGATATGGCATTCAGAATAGAAGAGAAAGAAACAGATTATAATTATATTATTTATATGGAAGAAAATTTTAAAATTGAAGATAATATATGCAAAATATATTATAATTATCAAGAAAAGGTAGCAACAAATATTCAAAATGAAAAAAATGGAATTAAATTATGGCAGATTATTTTAGTAATACTAATTGTTGGAATTGTAGTTTTTTTAATTTATAAAATAAACAAAAAATAAAGTTATAATCTACCACAAAAGAAAGGAATGAAAACAATGAAAAATATAGCAATAATAGGAAGCGGAAGTTGGGGAGTAGCCCTTGCAGTATATTTAGCAAATATAGGAAATAGCATAAAAATATGGTCTTTTTCAGAAGAAGAAAAAAATTTAATAAATGAAGAAAAAAAATGCAAATTTTTACCAAAAATAACATTACCAGAAAATATAAAATGTTCAACCAACTTTGAAGAAGTAATAGAAGATTCAGACTTTATATTACATGTAACACCATCAAAATTCACAAGAGATGTTTTTAAACAATACAAGCAATATGTAGGAAATAGACCAGTAATAATTTGTTCAAAAGGATTTGAAAAAGAAAGCTTAAAAACATTAGACGAAGTAATAAAAGAAGAATTACCAGGAGCTAGAATAGGAGTTCTATCAGGACCAAGTCATGCAGAAGAAGTTTCAATTTCAATACCAACAGTTTTAGTAATTGCATCAAA
>CAJFQT010000107.1:4640-9594 GCA_904419095.1 uncultured Clostridia bacterium
GATACTTTCATGGGACCAAATATGAGAATATACACATCAAATGACGTAAAAGGAGTAGAATTAGGAGGAGCATTAAAAAACATAATAGCATTTTGTGCAGGAGTTGCATCAGGAATTGGACTAGGAGATAATACTTTTGCAGCACTAGTAACAAGAGGATTAGGAGAATTAACAAGATTAGGTATGGCATTAGGAGGAGAAAAAGAAACATTTTATGGATTGAGTGGTTTAGGAGATTTAATTGTTACATGCCTAAGCGAACATAGTAGAAATAGAAGAGCAGGAAAATTAATCGGACAAGGAAAAACATTAGAAGAAGCAAGAAAAGAAATAGGAATGGTAATAGAAAGTGTAGACAATATAGATGTAGCATATGAATTAGGAAAAATGCATAATATAGAAATGCCAATAACAGAAACAGCATATGAAGTAATATACAATAAATTAGACCCTAAAACAGCAGTAAATAATCTTATGACAAGAGAAGGAAAAGATGAATTATTGGCAGTTTAAATTAAAAAATAACAATTTAAGTTTAATTAAAAATAAAGTTTAACTTTTTAAAATAAAATTTGAATTTTTATCTTAAATTTAAAATATAAATAAATATACATACAATAATAAGAATATAATCTTAAAAAATAAAATATAAAATAACATAAAAATAAACACAAAATCGAAACAAAAAATGAATAATACCAAAAAGAAAAGAAAATAATATAATAGTATAAGGAAAAAGGAAAGGTGATTGTATGGAATTTTTTGATAAACTTGGAAAAAAAGCAAGTGAAGCATATAAAATAACTGCTGATAAAACAGGAAAATTAGCAAAAGAAGCTAAAATAAGATTAAAAATAGGTGAACTAAAATCACAAATAAATGACATTTATGAAGAAATAGGAAAAAATGTATATCAAAATCATGTAAACAAAGAGACAATTAACCTTAAAGAAAAAATTGAAGAGAACTGTACAAGAATAGATATAATAAGTGCAGAAATAGAAGCAAAGCTAAAAGAATGTTTAGAATTAAGAGATAGAAAACAATGCCCAAATTGTTATACAGAAATGGATAAAGACGTTAAATTCTGTCCAGAATGTGGTGCAAAACAAGAACAAGAAGAAGCAAAAGAAGTTGAAATCATTGACGATGTAGAAATTCAAAATAATGAAAAAGAAAATGATGAAGAGAAAAAAGATGAAAGTAAAGAATTAAATAATAATGAAGAAAGTGATAATGAAAACGAAGAAAAAAACAATAATGACCAAGCAGAAGAAAATGATGAAGAACATAAAGAAAACTTACAAAAAACAGTAGAAATTGAAGCAAATGTTCAAACAGAAGAAATAAAAGACATCACAGCTGATGATGTGGAAAACAAAATGAAAGAAGAAGAGTAAAAAAGAACATAAATAAAGCGAGAGGATAATAAATGAAATTAGTAGTACAAAGAGTAAAAAAAGCAAAAGTCACAGTTGAAGAGAAAATAGTTGGAGAAATAAATGAAGGATTTTTAGTATTATTAGGAGTTAAACCTACTGATACAGAAAAAACAGCAGATTATTTGGTAAAAAAATTATGCAACCTAAGAGTTTTCAAAGATGAAAATGATAAAATGAATTTAAATATAAAACAAGTTAAAGGAAGTTTATTAATAGTATCACAATTTACTCTTTATGCGAACTGTAAAGAAGGTAATAGACCATCTTTTACAGATGCTGCAAAACCAGACAAAGCAAATGAATTATATAAATACTTTTGTAATAAATGTAGAGAAAATGAAATAGAAGTTCAAACAGGAGAATTTGGAGCTCATATGCAAGTAGAATTATTAAATGATGGGCCTGTTACAATAATATTAGAAAATGATTAAAATTAGTAAAAATTAGTAAGGAAATCTTTCATAGATATATTTTATAAGTTCATTAGCATTTAGTTCATTAACATGAACATAAATATGCTTATCCAAACAAATCCACATAGTAATAGAAAAATTATCGGAATTATCAATATATATTCCGATAATTTCTGCTATTTCAACAGGATTATCGTATTTTTTTTCCCAAAACAAAGAATTATTTAAATTTATATCAGTATTATAAAATCTACTAAGAAAATTTTCAATTTCTCCCTCTTTTTCACTAAAAATATTGACAAAAACCATTAGAAACCTCCAAAAAACTTCATAATAATATTATGAAAAAAAGAAAAAAATTTATACATAGAATAAATGGAAAATGTTCATAATAAATGTGGAGGGATTAATTTGAAAAAAAGTAATAAAATAATATATTCTATTTTTATTGTTTTTGGTATTTTTATAATAGGAGCAAGTCTATATTATGTCATAGCCAACAATGAGAACAAAAATAAAAATAATGATATAAAAGAAAAAGTAATATCAGAAATAAGTTATTTAGAAGAAAAAACAGTAAATATATTTAATAAAATGAATCAAATAGAATATGACAATTATAAAATTTCAGTAGAAAATATAGAAGAAGGACAATCGAGTGGAGCAAGTGAAGATACAAATGATGAAAATAATCAACAAAGCACTTCTGAATCAAGCAGTAATTCAGAACAATCAAACCAAGAGTTATCTGGTGAGCAAAATCAAAATAATTCACAAGCATCAGGAGAAAATTCATCTAGTAATAGTAAGCAAAACACAGATGAGCAAGAAAATAATCAAAAATATGTTCTTCAAAGAACAGGAGTATTAACAGAAGAAAAAAATATAGATTGGAATACAACGAAAATTGAAATTGAAAGTTTATATACATCTTTACCAACAATAACATTAGATTTATATAATACAAACATAGATCAAAATGAAATTTTAAGTTTTAATTCTGAAATTGATATATTAACAGAAAAAATAAAATCAGAATCAAAACAAGATACATTAACACAATTAGTAAATGTATACGATTTTATAGTTAAATTTATGAAACAAGTTAATGATGATGAACTTGAAGTAGTAGGAATAGAAACTAAACAGAATATTTTAAAAGCATATAGTAAATTAGATACTGATGATTGGAATTCAATTAATCAAGATATACAAACAGCAATTGAAATATTTTCAAAATTAATGACTAATAAAGACTTAAACAATGATAATCAGTACTTTATAAATAAAACATATATAATGCTAAATGAGTTAAAAAATAGCATAGAAAAACAAGATAAAGAAATTTTTTTAATAAAATATGAAGAATTAGTAGAAGAATTAAGAAAGGTATGATATAATAAAAACTAGAGTAAATTGAATAGTCGCTGGTAAATTTCGAAAGGAATTACGAGAGGAAAGTCCGGGCTCCATAGAGCAATGATGCTAGATAACGTCTAGTGAGGGAAACCTTAAGGAAAGTGCAACAGAAAATAACCGCCAATTTTTTGGTAAGGGTGAAAAGGCGAGGTAAGAGCTCACCACTGCTATGGTGACATAGCAGGTTAGTGTAAACCCCATCAGGAGCAACACCTAAATTGAAGATTAAGCCTGCTCGGCACCTTCTAACTTGCGTGGCTTGAGATAATTAGTGATAATTATCCTAGATAAATGACTATTTTAAATGACAGAACCCGGCTTATAGATTTACTTTTAATTTTTATTAATATAATAAAATACAAAATTGATACTTTATATTAAAATTTTTTTAAAATTAATAAATAGTTTATTGAATGCTTAAAAAATGAAATTATTGTAATTTCTTTTTTATTTAGTATTTAATGTTTTCTATTTATTAATTTTTTTAGCTTTTGAAAATAAGATTTATTAAACATTACACTTTCACTTCTCGAAAGGCATATCTTTATTTCAGACTCCTCTACAAAATTAGATATAAACTGTAACACATAATAAAAAACGAATTAAATAGAAAAGCTAAATTTGCTTGCAATATGTAAAAAAATGTAGTAAAATGAAAGCGAAATTTAAGAAAAGAGGGGAAAGAAAACATATGAAAAAATTCACATCAGAAATAGTATTAGGAAGTATTTTGTTAATTTTAATTGTTGTAATGATAATAATAGTAGTTACAAAAAAAGATGATGAGGTTATAAAAGACAGCACTCAACTGACAGGAGCAAATGTTGGACAAACTATAAGCACATCTAATACAAATAACAAAGAAGACATAAAAAAGAGTATGCAAGAAGGCGGATTAATATGTCAGTATGAAGATAAAGTAACATTAGCAAATGGCTCAGATATTTATTTAATTGAAAAAAATGAGCAAAAGAGTAAAATTGCAACATTAGAAATTGAAATAAATAATATGTATTTTGATGGTGAAAACATATATTGCTTACCAGAATATGGTAAAGGACAAGGAATATATAAAATTGATTTACAAGGTAATATACAAAAAATATATAATGACATCACTCTACAAATTAATTTAACAGAAGATAGTATTTATTTTGTAAAGCAAGTAGGTTATGACGAGATAAATCAAAATCCTCAAGGAAGTTTATGCAAAATGAATAAAGATGGAAGTAATATAACTGAAATAGCAAGTAGTATAAAAAATTATTTTTATATTGAAGACAATAAAATATTTTATACAACACAGGATAGAAAAATGTATTCTATGAATTTAGATGGAACAAACACAGAGTTATTGCAAGAAGGAAGAAAATTTGCTCTTGGTGTATACAATCAATATCTAATTTATATTGATTATGCAAATCAAGAATTAACATATGCGTATAATATTGAAACAAAAGAAGAAACAGAAATTGGAATGTCTGGCGAAGTATATGAATTCTTAGGACAAACATATATTGTTACAAAAACAACAGCTGAAAATTTGGAGGAACAATACACAATATCAAAATTTGATTCAGAAAGTGGAAAGATAGAAGAAATATACAAAGCAAAAGATGTAGGAGAAAATATATTATACATTAACAAAGACAATATATATTATAAAAGTCCTTCAAATGC
>CAJFQT010000108.1 GCA_904419095.1 uncultured Clostridia bacterium
TAATTGTCGACTGTTCTGATAAGGCAAGAGTTGAAGGAAGCGACTTATTAGAAGGATTTACCCCTCAACAGTGTATTATTATCGACCATCATGAAATATCTGAAAATACAATAGATGCAGAGTGCTCTGTGATTGATACATCTGCTTCATCATGTACTTGCATTATATATAGAGAACTGTCTATGTATATATGTGAACCAAATAGAAAGCCTTTTTTTAGATGTGTGGCTATTGGTATTATGTCTGATACTATTGGCTTGACATTAAATGTTACTGATGAGTGCAAAGAAATTTTAAATTCTTGTCAAAAACAAAAAGTTGACATTGAGTCTATAAAAAAACAATTGAAGAATATAGATGTTAGAACACAGATATTGGCAAACTTGGCTATTAAAAGATTAGTTCTTCATCAAGAGGTTGGATGTACTTATATTCTTCAATCAGATTTAATGCCAGAGGAATTAACGCTTAAGGCTCTAAACCATAAAGCAATTATTCAGCAGATATTAGATTCTGTTTCTTGTGATACTTTGATTTTGTTGATTGAAAATGATAATCACGAAGTTAAAGGTTCTATGAGAACTACTTTATCTAATATTGATTTGAATGATATATGTACATCCCTAGTGGAACGCAATATTTTTATACAGGGAGGTGGACATTCAAATTCTGCTGGATTCAGAATGGCTATTTCTGATACTAAAACAGAAACTTTAGATAGTATATTCAAGTTTCTGATTAAAGTTATCTTGAGAAGTTAAGCAGATACAAGTTAAAAAAGAGGAATGTGAGAATTATTTTATATTTTCGCGTTCCTTTTTTTTATTCTTTCTGAAAAATTTTTCTTGTCTTAAAATATTTGAAAGGATTAAATTTTTAATAGCTCTTTGATAGAGCTATTTTTTAATCTTACAAAAATGTAAGGCAAATGTAAGATTAAAAAATGGCAATAAAACTTTATATGTTCTATAATATAGTTAGAATATAGGAAAGGAGATTTTATAATGGGCAATCTATTAGAAATGAAAAACATTGAAAAATATGAAGAACCATTAATAATGATTTTAATTAAGGAATTTTATTTAAATTAAAAAATAGTAGCAGATAGGAGGATTTAAAATGGAAGATTTTAAAGAAAAATTACCGATTATTATTGCAGTAATTATTGTAATTGCTTTGGCAGTTGGAGCATATTACTTTTTAGTAGTGCATAAAGAGGTTTACTATGCTCAAATAGATAATACTAAAATAGAAGAAATTTCTGCAACAGATGATATGAAATATGAATATACATTAACTGCATATAGCAAAAAGGGAAAAGAAAAAGAAGTTCAATTTAAAACTAGCAGAGAATTAAGAGAAGGAGCATATTTAGAATTAGATGTAATGCAAATGAGAGGAGTAGTAAACTGGAGAGAAGTTCAAACAGAGGACTTACCAGATGGTGTAAAAACAGCAATGAATATCAAATAATTATGAAAAAATAAATGTGAAAAGAAATTAGGTGGTAAAATGAAAAAGTTATTTAAAGTATTAATTTTCTTATTATTGATTGGAATAAGTATAGCTTTATTATTTGTAAATAATGGCTATAATATGTATAAAGAGGCAATAGAAAGCACACCTCTTGAAGAAAAAGTTTCAGAAATAAAAGCAAAAGAAAATTATGCAGAATTTTCAGAATTACCACAGATGTATGTCAATGCAGTCATAAGTGTAGAAGATAAACGATTTTATAAACACAACGGAATAGACATATTAGCAATAGGTAGAGCTGCAATAAACGATATAAAAGCAATGAGTTATGTAGAGGGTGGAAGTACAATAACACAACAATTAGCCAAGAATATGTATTTCACGCAAGAGAAGAAAATAGAGAGAAAAATTGCAGAAGTATTTATAGCTTGGAAAATCGAAGATAATTATTCAAAAGAAGATATATTTGAATTATATGTAAATAATATATTTTTTGGAGATGGAAATGGCACAGTAAAAGAGGCTTGTAAACGGATATTTTGGTAAAGAATTAAGTGAGATGACTGATTACGAATGTATAATGCTTGCAGGTATTCCAAATGCCCCAAGTATTTATGCACCAACCAAAAATCCAGATTTGGCAAAGCAAAGGCAAAGGCAAGTAATGGATAAAATGATAGATAACAAATATTTAACAAAGGATGAAGCAAATGAAATATTAAAACAAGCATATTAAAATTACTATGCTAATTGTAATTTAAGCAGTTAGCACAAAAGATATCTGTTTAAGGTATTGATAATAGAACAAAATTGAGGGAAAACCTCAATTTTTTGGTTTAAGAAGTAATATTGGTAAAAATATTTTATACATTTTAACATAAATAAGTAGATTATTTGTATATTTTATAGTATTATTGTAAAGAAACTACAGCAACAACTGCTTTTTTATAGCATTTGTTTAATTCTATTATTTTTGATATGTAAGTATGTACCTAAAAAAAATTAAGTTAAGAGTATAAAGCATGAAAATACTTATCAGAGGGTTGATTTATGAATGAAGTAGATTTTTTAAAGGAATTTAGTATATTATATTTTGAGGAGGTAAATATGATGAAAGTTATTTTTTTAGATATTGATGGAGTGTTAAATTCAGATGAATATTTTGATAAAATAGAAAATTTAAATGTACAAGGAATAGAAAGAGAAATAGATGTTAATAAAATAAAATTATTAAAAAGGGCAGTAGATGAAACCAAAGCAAAAGTCGTATTAACTTCATCATGGAGATATACAAAAAAAGCCAAATATTTAAAAGATTTATTATCAAACTTTGAAATTTATGTAGATTCCACCCCTTTTATTAATCATAAGAGGGGATTAGAAATAAAAAAATGGTTATCAGATAATCCAAATGTAGGGGACTATGTTATATTAGATGATGAAATATTTGATTCTTATGATGAAGAATTAATGAATAAATTAATAAAAATATCAAATGGAAATGGACGTAATTTTGGAGAGGGATTACTTCCTAAAGATGTAGATAAAATTATTGAAAAACTAGGTAAAACAAAAAATTTAAAAAGTATACAAGAAGAATTGGAACGCTAAATCGAAATACAGTAATTCAAAAGTATATAAAGAGAAGAATTATACTGAAAGTTTAAGGCAAACTAATAAAGTGAATGTGGAGTTGTTTATTTAAGAGGAAAATTTAACTTTGAGAAAGTAATAGAATTAAGGAAAAAATAATTGCAATTTGTTGGAATTAGGAAATGTATTTAATGCTAGAAATATAAAGAAGAGATTTAAATAAAATTTAGTTGAAACGAGGAAATAAATTTGAAATTATTGAACTTAAATTTAGGAATAAAACTAGATAACAATAAAGATGTAGTCGAATTAATAAAAAAAGAACAATGTGATATTGTAGCATTTCAAGAAGTAATGAGAAAAAAAGATGATTTGGTTTATGAAAGATATGATAGTAGTAATGTTATAAAATCTAATACTAATTTTAAATATAGTTTTTTTGGACCTTTATGGTATGCAACGCATCATATAAAAAATAATGTAATTGCAAGGGATTTTGGAGGAACAACAGAACAAGGAAATGAGATATTATCAAAATTTCCTATAATAAAAGCTGATAATATTTTTTATTATAAAAAATATTCTGAATTTGTAGATACAACAAATTTTAGAAAAGAAGATCATCCAAGAGCATTCATTGATGTGATTTTAGATATAGAAGGAGAAGGTAGAGTAGTACAGATTATAAATATACATGGATGTTGGAATAAAGATAAAAAAGATGATGCTAGAATTTTTTTACAAATGGAAAAAATTCTTTCATATATAAGATATGATATACCTAGTATTGTGGTAGGAGATTTTAATTTATTACCAAATACAAAAAGCATTGAAATGATGTCTAAAAGAATGATAAATCTAATAGAAAAATATAATATTGAATCAACTAGACCTAAATTTGATGATGGATTGGATAAGGGAAATCTAGTATGTGACTATATTTTTGTAAATAATAAAGTAAAAGTAAAGAATTTTAGAGTTATAGATACTAATATTTCAGATCATTTACCATTAATTTTAGACTTTGATTAAAAAAGTTGTACAAGTAGTGATAATACCACATTTGAGAAAGTAAAGAAATATAAGATAGGAGAAAATAAAATGTGTGAAAACGTATTATTGTGAAGGTGTAAGAAAAATTGAAAGTAAGGTAGATTATTTAATTTGTGATATGACTTTAATGCTAGGTAATGATTCACACATGGGAATAGATGATGTTTTAGAACTTATAAAAGAGTATCCAAATATTTATTTTGCAATTAAAGATTCTAAATTTAATTTATAATTAATATAGAATATTTGCTTTTTATTTGTTATAATAAGTAAGAATATATAATTTGGAGGAAATAAAAATGAATGATCACGAGAATTTTTGTAAAAGATTAGGAAACGAATTTTATACAAGATTAGATTATACTGATGAAGATAGAAAAGTTAGAGAAGCATTAAAACAAGGAATTGAAGATTATAAAAATTCAGCAGATGAAAGGGCAAGTCAAGCAAAAGAAATGAGAGCAATAGCATTTGCACAACAAAGTAGTGACCTAAAAAAATTAGGAAAAACACACAAAAAAGCTATGCAAAATAGAGGAGATAGCTGGACAAGATAAATTTTTTAGAAAGAGAGAGAATATGGTAAATATATTAGTACAGGGCTCATTCCTTTTAATTTGTTCTTAAGCCTTTTATTAGGTAAATATCTTGTTTTTAATTCAATAATATGTCATAATATTACCTGTGAGAATAAAAAAGGGAAGGAGAAAGTGATGATTAAAGTAGAGCATATAACAAAGAAATTTGTTAGAAACAAAAACAAAAAAGAAAAAGAAGAATTTTATGCAGACAATGACATCACCTTTGAAGCAAATGACGG
>CAJFQT010000109.1 GCA_904419095.1 uncultured Clostridia bacterium
AATAAATAATAAAAATATAAATAGTTAAAAAATAAATAATAAAAATATAAATAATAAAAATATAAATAATAAAAATATAAATAATTAAAAATAAATAATAAAAATATAAATAGTTAAAAAATAAATAATAAAAAAATAAATAATAAAAATATAAATAATTAAAAATAAATAGTTAAAAAATAAATAATAAAAAATAAATAATTAAAAAATATGATAAAATATTAAAGTAGTAGAAAACAATTACTTTAATATTTTATATAATTTTATATAATTAGATAAATTTTTAAAATTTTTTAAAAAATGTTCTACTTCGTTTAAAGATTTAATAGTATTATTTTTATAAAGAAGAAAATCAAATTTTTTCTTTATTTTTTTTACATCTTTTTTGTTTGGTGGTGGTAAATTATTCATAATGGCTCCTTTTATTGATTTTTTAGTAATTTTATTATATAATATGCAAATATTGAAGATAAAGTTATGGGAAGTGAAGATTGTTGGATATTTTTTTAAGAGATAATGAGAGAATAGATGATTTAGAAATAAATAACTTTAAGATTATTCAAAATAATGATTGGTTTTGTTTTGGTATGGATAGTGTTCTTTTGTCAGACTTTGCAAAAAATATTAAAGATAACTCTATGGTTTTAGATTTGGGTACTGGTACTGGAATAATATCTATTTTATTATGTGCTAAAACAAAATTAAGTAAAGTAATAGGGGTGGATATTCAAGATACTGTTTGTGAAATGGCTAAAAGAACAATAAATCTGAATAATTTACAAGATAGGTTTGAGGTTGTATGTAAAGATATATTAGATTTAAAAGAATTATATAGTAAAAATACTTTTGATGTGATTGTTACTAATCCACCGTATAAAATGAGAAATACTGGGATTGAAAATACAAATGAACAAAAATTAATTTCTAGAAATGAAATTAGTGCGGGTTTAGATGATTTCATTAAAATATCATTTGATTTATTAAAAGATAAAGGTGAATTTTATATGGTACATCGTCCAGAACGATTGACAGATATTTTATATTTGATGAGAAAATATAGAGTTGAGCCTAAGAAAATTAGGTTTGTATTTTCAAACAAAAAGCAAAAACCAAAATTAGTTTTAATAAAAGGAGTAAAGAATGCAAAATCATTTTTATCAATTGAACCTAATTTATATATTTATGATGAAAATGGAGAGTATACAGATGAAATTTTAGAAATATATAATAAGAAATAATGTGAATGAGTAGAAAGAAAATAGAATTATTAATTTGCTAGAAGGATATATATCATAAAATAAAAAACATTGTATTATTAATTATGAAAGGTAAGGGATAATAGATGAATGATTTAGAATTAAACGAAGATGGCGTTTTATATGTTGTAGCAACACCAATAGGAAATTTGGAAGATATTACTTTTAGAGCGATTAAAGTTTTAGAAGGTGTGGATTGTATTGCTGCAGAAGATACAAGGCATACTTTAAAATTACTTAATCATTTTAATATTTCTAAACCTTTAATTAGTTATTATAGACATAATGAAGATGATAAATCGGATTTTTTAATTCAAAAATTATTAAATGGAGAAAGTATTGCATTGGTATCAGATGCAGGAACGCCTGGAATTTGTGATCCAGGTCAAGCTATTATTTATAAATGTATACAAAATGGAATAAAAATAGTTCCAATTCCTGGTGCTTGTGCAATGATAAATGCATTAATTTGTTCTGGATTAGATACTAATAAGTTTAAATTTATGGGATTTTTATCTATTAACAAAAAAATAAGAAAACAAGAATTGGAAGAAATTAAAAAATCTGATGTTACAATAATATTATATGAAGCACCTCATAAATTGAAAGATACGTTAAAGGATTTAGCGAGTGCTTTAGAAAATAGGAGGATTACTATAGCAAGAGAACTAACAAAAATACATGAGGAATTTGTTAGAGGAACTGCGAATGAATTACTACAAGTTTTTGATAACCCTAAGGGAGAGTTTGTATTGATAATAGAAAAAACAGATAAAACACAAGATGAGGAAAAATTAATATTGCAAGAGTTGACATTAGAACAACATTATCAGTATTATTTAAAAAAAGGTTTTTCAAAAAATGAAATTATAAAAAGGATTGCAAAAGATAGAAATGTAAATAAAAATGAAATTTATAAAAAATTTGTGTAATTATTTATGATATTGATAAAATAAGGAAGAATTAAAATAAAAAGATTTAATTTTAATTCTTCCATTATTCTTAAAAAATTAGCATATATCCCTATATAATTATTTTTGTTCTTTTACTAAATCATTAATACTTTCAGCACATTTTGAACATATTAATTTATCTTTGTATTCAACTAAGTCTTTTGAACTTCCACAAAAAACACAGTTTGGTTCAAATTTTTTTAATATTATTGATGAGCCTTCTACATAAATTTCAATAGGGTCTTTTTCTGCTATATCAAATTTATTTCTGATTTCGATAGGAATTACAACTCTTCCTAATTCATCAACTTTTCTTACGATTCCAGTAGATTTCATAGTTACCTCCTTACAGATATTAGTTTGTATTCTTTTAATTGATAATGTTAATATATCATAATTTTTAACATTGGTCAATTGATTTTGGTAATAAAATACAAAAAAATGTAATTTTTTGTAAAAATAAGTTGTTTTTTTATTTTAATGTAATTTATGTAGTTTTTTTTTAATAAATAAGCTTTAAATTATTATTTAATTTTAAATTATAAGTTAAGTTATCGATTTTTTTTATAAAAATATTCATAATTCAATTTATTAAAATAAATTATCTTTAATTGAAATTTAATTTATTAATTTATATTTAGAAAGATATCTAGAATAATCGTATTTTTTTTGAATAATATGTTTTAGGTGATAGTTTTGTTAAATATATTATGGCCAATTTTTATAATTATATCATTTATATATGCAATTTTTTTTGGAAATATAGAAAATTTAAATAAATCTATTTTTTCAAGTGTAGAAGAAGCTGTTAATTTATCAATTAGTTTGTTAGGTACAATGTGTTTATGGAGTGGAATAATGCAAATTGCAAGAGAGACGACTTTCGTAAATAAACTAAGTAATTTGCTTGCACCAGTTATGAAATTTTTATTTCCAGATGTCAAAAAGGGGAGTACTATATATCAAGAAATTTCAATGAATATAATTGCTAATTTATTGGGATTGGGAAATGCTGCTACGCCATTAGGTTTAAAAGCAATGAAATCAATGCAGGAAGAAAATGTTGATAAAGATGTTTTGACTAATTCCATGGCGACTTTGATAGTTTTGAATACTGCTTCAATTCAAATTATTCCATCCACAGTTATTGCTATTAGAAGTTCTTTAGGTTCGACTAATCCTTCAATTATAATTGTGCCAGTTTGGATTGCTACAATTTGTGCTGGAGTTGTTGGAATGTTGGCAGTTAAATTTTTTATTAAAATAGGGAAATAAGTATTAGAAAAGGGGATTTTGTTGTTGGAAAAAATTAGTGTGCTTTCAAACTTGGCAATGCCTGTAATGATTTTAATTATTGTCATATATGGAATTATACAAAGAAATAAAGTTTTTGATACTTTTTTAGATGGGGCAAAAGAAGGCATTAGTGTTGTTGTTAATTTGTTTCCTACATTAGTAGGTTTATTTTTAGCTGTTGGAACTTTACGTGCATCAGGTGTTTTGGACTTTGTAATTCAAATTATTTCTCCTGTTTTAGATTATATTAAAATTCCTAGTGAAATTATGCCTTTAGCATTATTGAGGCCTATTTCAGGAAGTAGCTCGATAGCTGTTGCTGTTGATATAATGAAACAGTTTGGTGTAGATAGTGGATTGGGTATAATTGCTTCAGTTATTATGGGTTCTACAGAAACTACATTGTATACAATAGCTGTTTATACTAGTGCTGTTGGAATTAAGAAAACTAGATTTGTGCTTGTTGCTTCTTTAATTGCAGATATTGTTGGAATGCTTGCTAGTGTAGCAATATGTCGTTTTTTGTCGATGAGTTTTTCTTGACAATGTGAATAGTTAATAGTATAATAAGGCTAGCAAAGTTGTAATGCATTTTAATAATATGATTTTTTTCATGAAAATATTTGTATTTATTTCAATTTTCTTTATTGTTAGAAAATTTATAATATCTTTATTATCCAAAAAGTTAAGAAAAATGTTAGAAAAGTTTAATTAGTAGTTTGTGAAAAAATGTGATAATTAATGTTTTTGACTTTTTGTTTATAATATTTGAGAAAAATATTAACATGTATTGTAATTTTAAAAATTGAAAATAAGAGAATTGATGTAAAAATTTAAAGATTTATTAAATTGTTTTTTATCTTTGTAGAGAAAATAAATCCCCCCATAATATAAAAAAATCTTAATTTTTGTTAAACTTTAATTTTTATTTTTTAAATTTAAATTTTAATTTTTAATTTTTAGTTTTTAATCAAAAAGTGTCTCTATTTAAGATTATTTCGTATTTTCTCTACAAAGTTTATATAAATTATGTTATAAACATTATACTTTAATAAGATTATTATCGATGGTATACTTCACCATTAGATATTTTAAATGCTCTAAATATTTGCTCAAGTAAAAATATACGAATTAATTGATGTGGAAAAGTCATTTTGGAGAAGCATATTTTTTCTTGAGATAGATTTAGTAAATTTTTATGTATTCCAAGTGAACCGCCAATTATAAATGTTATATTACTAGTAGACATTGATAAGTTATCTAATTTTTTGGAAAAATTTTCAGAAGTATATTCTTTTCCAGTTAAATCTAATGCTAAGATATATGTATCTTTAGGTAAATGCTTAATAATGTTGTTAGATTCTTTTTCTTTTATATTATCTGCAATAGTATCATTTATCTT
>CAJFQT010000110.1 GCA_904419095.1 uncultured Clostridia bacterium
ATTAAGAAGTGTATTTCTAAAAACAAAAACAAATGACTTCAATGCAGTAATACCAGGAAAAACACTAAATGAAGTAAACAAAATTTTATCAGATTCTTTCGAACCAGTAAAAATTGGAGTAGCAAAGAATCAAGCATTATTTGAAATGGACAATTGTAAAATAGTAACAAGAATAATAGATGGTGAATTTCTAAACTACAAGAATGTAATACCAAGCAATTGGGAAACAAGAATAAAAGTAAATAAAAACAACTTACAAGATTGTTTCGAAAGAATAAGTTTAATATCATCATCATCAATAGAAAAAGAAAAAAAATATCCAGTAAAAGTGAATGTAGATATAGGTAAAGTCACAATATCTTGTACAAATCAAACAGGAGATGCAAAAGAAGAATTATTTGTTTCAACTGAAGGAAAAAATTTAGAAGCAGGATTTAATCCAAAGTATTTCTTAGATAGCTTAAAATCAATAGATGACGAAGAAGTATATGTAGAATTTGGAACAAGCATTTCACCTTGCTTAGTAAAATCAGTAGAAAACAACGATTATGTATATATGATATTACCAATAAGATTAAGAGAAGATTAAATAAAAAAATAAAAAAAGTTTTCCACAAAATATAATCAAAAGTGGAAAACTTTTTTTGTGCATATAAAAACAAGTAAAAAAATTAATAAAAAAAAGATTAACCTTTAAATATATAATAGTTTTAAAGAAAATAAAAAGTATAGAAAAAAAAGATAAAAATAGAATAAATTAGAAAAAAATAGATAAAAATAGAAAACCAAAAAAAATAAAAAAATTTAAAAATATACAAAATAAAGAAAAAGAAAAAAATAGGAAAAAATAGAAAAAAAAAGAATAAAATAGAATAAATTAGAAAAAACGAGAAAAAAATTTTTTATTAAAATCAAAAATAAAGCAAAAATAAAAAATAAAAATATAATTAATTAAAAAAAGAAAAAAATAGAAATAAAAAGAAAATAAGAGAAAAAAATAAAAAATAAACCTAAAACTGTGGAAAACTAAAATAAAAACAAAAAAACAAATGAATAAAAAAATAAAAAAAATAGAAAAAAAAAGAATAAAATAGATAAAAAAAGAAAAATAAAGAAAATATAATAAAAATAAGAAAATAATAAAAAATAATTAAATGAAAATAAAATAAAAAAGGAAAAAAGAAAAGAAATAATAATATAAAAAATAGAAAAAAAAAGAATAAATTAGAATAAAATAGAATAAATTAGAAAAACAGAGAAAAAATTTTTTATTAAAATCAAAAATAAAGCAAAAATAAAAAATAAAAATATAATTTATTAAAAAAATAAAAAAAAAGAAATAAATCGAAAATAATAAAGATAATAAAAAAACAGTGGAAAAAAATAAAAAAAAATTGATTAAAAAAGAATAAATAACAAAAAAATTTTAAAAAAAATCAAAATAAAAATGAAAAAAAAGAAAAAATTGTGTATAATATGAAAAAAAGGAGGAAAAAATGTGGGTAAAAAATATTAAACTATCTAATTTTAGAAATTATGAAAATATAGATATAAATTTAGAAAAGAACATTAATATTTTCTATGGAGAAAATGCACAAGGCAAAACAAATATTATTGAAGCAATTTTTTTATCAAGTATGGGAAAATCATTTAGGGCAAAAAAGGATGCAGAGATGATAAAATTAAATAAAGAAACAGCATTAGTAGAACTAAAATATGAAAAAAAAGATAGAGAAGGAAAAATAAAAATAGAACTAGGAAAAAGAAAATTTATATTTAATAATGGAATTAAATTAAAAAAACTAAGCGAGTTACTAGGAACAATAAATATTGTAATTTTCACTCCAGACGATATAGAAATTTTAAAAGGGGGACCACAGCAAAGAAGAAAATTCCTAGATATTATGATAAGTCAATTAAGACCAAATTATATAAGTATATTAAATACATATTCAAAAATAATAGAACAAAGAAATAATTATCTAAGACAAATTAAAGAAGAAAATAAAAAAATAGAATTATTAGATATTTGGGATGAAAAATTAATAGAATATGCAAATAAAATAAGTAAATATAGAAATGAATTTGTAGAAAAAATTTCAAAAAAAATAAAAACCATACATAATAAAATAACAAATAATAAAGAAGACATAGAAATAAAATACAAAACAGAATGTTTAGACATAGAAAATTTTAAAAAATTATTAAAAGAAAGAAGAAAACTTGACATTATAAAAGGATATACAACAAAAGGAATACATAGAGATGATTTTGAAATATTTATTAATGATAAAGAACTAAACATTTACGGATCTCAAGGTCAACATAGAACTGCAATTTTATCATTAAAAATTTCAGAACTAGAAGTAATATATGATGAGATAGATGAATATCCAATACTATTATTAGATGATTTTATGTCAGAATTAGACTTAAATAGGAAGAAAAACTTATTAAACTATATGGAAAAAACACAAGTAATCATAACTTGCACAGAAAAATTAGAAATTGAAAATATGAAATATACAGAATATAAAGTAAAAGAAGGAAAAATATTTGACAAAGAAGAAATATAATTATAAAATAATAAAGTATTAAGATTAATATAAAAATATCTAAATATATAAAACAATATAAATAGGAGGAAAAACAATGGAAAAGTACAACCACAAATATGGAGCAGAACAAATACAAGTACTAGAAGGACTTGAAGCCGTAAGAAAAAGACCTGGAATGTATATAGGAAGTACATCAGTTAGAGGACTACATCATATGGTATATGAAATAGTTGATAATGGTGTAGATGAAGCATTAGCAGGTTATTGTACAGAAATAAATGTAATAATAGAAAAAGGGAATATCATATCTGTACAAGACAACGGAAGAGGAATTCCAGTAGAAATCCATCCAAAGACACATATATCTACGGCAGAAACAGTTTACACAGTTTTACATGCTGGTGGAAAATTTGGTGGAGATAGCGGATATAAAGTATCAGGAGGACTACATGGAGTAGGTGCATCTGTAGTTAATGCATTATCAGCTTGGACAGAAGTAACAATTGCAAGAGACGGCGGACTTTTTCAAATGAGTTTCGAAAAAGGAAAAACCGTAAAAAAACTAGAAAAAATAGGCGAATCTAAAAAAACAGGAACAAAAGTAAGATTCCTAGCAGATGACACAATATTTGAAAGTTTAGAATATGAATATGAAGTATTAGAGAAAAGACTTAGAGAAATTGCTTTTTTAACAAAAGGATTAAAAATAACATTAGAAGACCAAAGAGAAGAGACACCAAAAAAAGCAGAATTTTGTTATGAGGGTGGATTAATATCTTTTGTAGAATATCTAAATAAAAATAAAGAAAAAATACATCCAAAACCAATTTATATTGAGAAAAATGGAGAAATCCCAGTAGAAATAGCAATTCAATACACAACAAGCTATTCAGAAAACATATATACATTTGTAAACAACATAAATACAATAGAAGGTGGAACACATCTTGAAGGATTCAAAAGAGCATTAACAAAAGTATTTAATGATTATGCAAGAAGTCATAACATATTAAAAGAAAAAGATAATAATTTACAAGGAGAAGACATAAGAGAAGGAATAACAGCTGTAGTATCTGTAAAAGTAAAAGAACCACAATTTGAAGGACAAACAAAAACAAAACTAGGGAACAGTGAAGTTACAGGTGTAGTACAAAGTATGGTAAATGAAGCATTGTCAACATTTTTAGAGGAAAATCCACAAGTAGCAAAAGCAATATTAGAAAAATGTGTAAGTGCATCTAGAGCAAGAGAGGCAGCAAGAAAAGCAAGAGAATTAGTAAGAAAGAAAAGTAATTTAGAAACATCAACACTTCCAGGAAAATTGGCAGACTGTAGCAGTAAAGTAGCAGATGAGTGTGAAGTATATATAGTAGAGGGAGATTCTGCAGGAGGAAGTGCAAAACAAGGAAGAGACAGAAAATTCCAAGCTATATTACCTTTATGGGGAAAAATGTTAAATGTTGAAAAAGCAAGAGCAGATAAAATATATGGAAATGATAAATTAAATCCAGTAATCGTAGCAATTGGAGCAGGAATTGGTGCAGATTTTGATATAACAAAAATAAGATATGGAAAAGTTATCATAATGGCAGATGCAGATGTTGATGGAGCACATATAAGAACACTATTACTAACATTCTTCTTTAGATATATGAGGCCATTAATTGAAAACGGAAATGTATATCTTGCACAACCACCATTATATAAGTTATCAAAAAAAGGCATGGAAGATGTTTATTGTTATACAGAAGAAGATTTAGAAAAAGCATACAAAGACTTAGCAGAAAAAGGAATTGAAAGAGAAACTCTATCACTTCAAAGATATAAAGGTCTAGGAGAAATGAACCCAGAACAATTATGGGAAACAACAATGAATCCTGAAACTAGAATACTAATAAAAGTGACAATGGAAGATGCAATAAAAGCAGATGAAATTTTCTCATTATTAATGGGAGATGAAGTAGAACCTAGAAGAGAATTTATACAAAAAAATGCAAAATATGTTAAAAACTTAGATATCTAAAAAAAATAATGAATAAAAAAATTTAATGCCATAAAGAATTATTCTTTATGGCATTAATCATAAAGCCAATAATAATCTTAACTCAAACTATTATTCATAATTTTTAAACCTAATATATATTACTATATAAATAAGCCCTCAACCACAAATAATAATCATTTGCTCGACTAGAAATACACCACGAATAACTATATTCAACCCAAAGGGTCTAATAATAACCATTATAGATATACAAATAATCTTAACTCGAATATATTACCTATTATTCAACCATATATGAAATATAATATTAAAAAATAATATAGTA
>CAJFQT010000111.1 GCA_904419095.1 uncultured Clostridia bacterium
TTTCTACAATTGCTCCAA
This sequence comes from uncultured Clostridia bacterium, assembly GCA_904419095.1. Lineage (GTDB taxonomy): Bacteria > Bacillota > Clostridia > TANB77 > CAG-508 > CAG-269. The sequence goes on from CAJFQT010000111.1 coordinate 19, forward strand.
CTCTTTCTATCGCTTTAGTAAACTGTTTTTCTATATCATATCCGTTGATATATACCTTTCCAGCAGTTATACCTTGTAATCCTAATATTAATTTAATTGTTGTCGTCTTTCCTGCTCCATTTGGTCCAATAAATCCTAAAATATCTCCTTCTGTAAGTTCTAATGAAACATTGTGCAAAATCTGCTTTTTTCCAAAATTTTTACACAGATTCTCACATTTTAAAACATTTTCCATACCTAAAATCATCCTTTCATTTTCTTCATCATATATGATTATTTTCAAATTTATTCTAACATATATTAATTCACAATACTATTTATTTTTTCTTAATTTTGTATTAAATATCTGTTAAGAGATTTCCTCTATCCAACCGTTCCAATTTTAAAAAAACTAATGATCTTCAGCTCCGCATATTTTGTCGAATTTTGTTGTTTTATGTATTTTATTATCATTTTTTGGCGAAAACATTGTTTACAAAAAACTTTTTACGTGTTATAATTTTATAAAATTATAGTGATGGAGGTATTCACTTTGATAGATTTATTTGCCCCAAGATTTAAGGAATTAATAAAAGAAAGTAACATTAAATATGAAATTCTAGCAAAAGATTTAGGATTTGATTCAAAAGGAACTATTGCCAAATACGCAAATGGTCAATTTAAAGATGTTGGTGTAAGTTTAGTCCTTAAAATAGCTAATTATTTTGGTGTTTCACCTGTTTGGCTAATTGGATTAACTGACAATAGATACTATGAAATTAAGAAATAAATTTTATTTTAAATGAACTAAAAAAATAAAGTGAACAAAATTATTAAACTTTTAAGTCTAACAATTTTTGTTCACTTTCATTTTTTATAGATTTCTTCTATACCATTCTATTTTAATACTATTTTTTCATTTTCCACACCAACTACTGCTTTTTTTCCAGCCTTCAAATTACCATCTAGTATTTCTTCTGCCAACTTATCTTCTACTAAATTCTGTATAGTTCTTCTTAATGGTCTTGCACCATAATTTTTATCAATACCTTTACTCTCTATCAAAGCTTTTACATCTTTATCAAATTGCACATCTAATTTTTGTTCTTTTAATCTTTTAATTACTTCATCTAATAATATATCAATAATTTGGCTAATTTCCTCTTCATTTAATTTATGGAATACTATTATTTCATCTATACGATTTATAAATTCAGGTCTTAATTCTCTTTTTACAACTTCCATTACTTCTTTTTTTGTTTCTTCATATTGTTTTTTAGTGTCTGTTTCTTCTGATTTATTTGAAAAACCTAATGATTTTTTATCAGTTATCATTCTTGCACCCAAGTTTGATGTCATAATTATTACTGTATTTTTGAAATTTACTACTCTTCCTTGACTATCTGTTAAACGTCCATCTTCTAATATTTGTAGTAACATATTCATAACATCTGGATGTGCTTTTTCTATTTCATCAAAAAGAACTACTGCATATGGTTTTCTTCTTATTTTCTCTGTTAGTTGTCCTCCTTCTTCAAATCCTACATATCCAGGAGGTGATCCTATAAGTTTTGCTACTGAATGTGGTTCCATATATTCTGACATATCTATACGAATCATTGCATTTTCATCACCAAATAGGCTCTCTGCTAATGCTTTTGATAATTCTGTTTTTCCAACTCCTGTTGGACCTAAAAATAAGAATGAACCTATTGGTCTTTTTGGGTCTTTTAATCCTACTCTTCCCCTTCTTATTGCCTTTGAAACCGCTTCTACCGCTTCATTTTGACCAACCACTCTCCTATGCAAAGCATCTTCTAAGTGTCTTAGCCTTTCATTTTCATCTTCTGTAATTTTTTTAGCTGGAATCCCTGTCCAGGTAGAAATAACCTCTGCAATATTATCTTCTGTTATATTTGTTAAAGATTTTGTCTTTTTATTTTTCCATTTATTTTCTTCTTTTTCTAGTTTCTCTTTCAAAGCTCTTTCTTCATCTCTCAATTTTGCTGCTTTTTCAAACTTTTGATTTCTTACAGCTTCTTCTTTATCCTTTTGTTTTTCTTCAATTTGTTCTTGTAATTTCTTTAAATTTTCTGGTTCAACATATGTCTTAAGTCTAGCACGTGACGCAGCTTCATCTATTAAATCTATTGCTTTATCTGGAAGAAATCTATCATTTACATATCTAACAGACATTTTTACAGCCGCATTTATAGCTTCATCTGTTATTTTCACATTATGATGTGCCTCATATTTATCTCTAATTCCTTTTAAAATTTGAATTGTATCTTTTTCTGAAGGTTCTTCAACTGTAACAGGACTAAACCTTCTTTCCAAAGCAGCATCTTTTTCTATATACTTACGATATTCATTTAAAGTTGTAGCTCCAACAAGTTGAATTTCTCCCCTTGCCAATAATGGTTTTAAAATATTAGCAGCATCAATTGCACCTTCAGCAGCTCCTGCTCCAACAATTGTATGAATTTCATCTATAAATAATATAACATCCCCTGCTTTTTTCACTTCATTCAAAGCCTTTTTTATTCTTTCTTCAAAATCTCCTCTATATTTAGCACCAGCAACCATTCCTGATATATCTAAAGTTACTACTCTTTTATTTTTTAATATCTCAGGAACATCTCCAGATACAATCTTTTGAGCTAATCCCTCTACAACAGCTGTTTTTCCAACACCTGGTTCACCAATTAAACATGGATTATTTTTTGTTCTTCTAGATAATATTTGAAGAACTCTTTCTATTTCTTTTTGACGACCTATAATTGGATCTAGTTTTCCTTCCTCCGCTTTTTTTGTTAAATCTTCTCCAAATTGATTTAATGTAGTTGTTTGATTATAACTTCCCCTTCTTCCTTGTTTACCATTTGAACTATTTTTATCTGCATTATTACTTGGTATATAATTTTCACCTTCATTTATCACTTTGACTATTTCATTATATAATCTTGGAATATTAACATTTAAATTTAGCAAAATTCTTGCTGCAATACTATCCCCTTCTCTTAAAATGCCAATCAATAAATGTTCTGTTCCTATATAATTATACCCTAACTTTCTTGCTTCGATAAAAGCTACTTCTATAACTCTTTTTGTTCTCGGAGTAAAATCTATAATTTCATCAATCGGTTCTTCTTTTCCTACTAATTCATCAATCTTCTCAATTATACTTTCTGGCGTTACCTCTTGATTTGCTAGCACCTTGCTTGCAACACCATTTTCCTCTTTTGCAAGTCCATATAATATATGTTCAGTTCCTATGTAATGATGTCCTAGTTCCATAGCTATTTCACTAGCTATTTCTAAAACATTATTACAACTATTTGTAAATTTATATGTCATAACATCCATCTCCTCTCTATATTATTTATTTTATCTCTAAAATCTGTTTTATAACCTCAGCTCTTTTTATTTCTCGCTCTATTCCATCATATTGTTTTCCCAATCTTTTTTGCATATTTGCAGGTTTAGTATACAAATACAATTTTTGTACTTTTGAATCATCCATTTCTGGAATAATACCTAAATCTGTTCCTATTTTTATATAAGATAAAAGTTCTCTCGTTTCTTCTGATGAAATCTTTCTACAATTTGACAAGATTCCATAACTTCTATAAACCTTATCTTCCAAAGCTATATCATCTTTTGCTAAAAATTTTCTTGCTTTTCTCTCTTGTTCGATCATTTTCTGAGCAATAACTTGAATATTTTCAATAATCTCTTTTTCTGTAATACCTAATGTTTTTTTATTTGAAAGTTGAAACATATCACCAATTGATCTACTATTCTCACCATATATGCCTCTTATATTTACTTCAAAGCGAGAAATCGTATCTATTATTGGTCCCATATTTCCAGTTTTCAATAGTGCAGGTAAATGTAGCATAACAGATGCCTTTAAACCTGTTCCACAATTATTAGGATATGTTGTCAAATACCCATATTTTTTACTCACAGCATATCCTAACAAATTTGATAACTTTTCATCTATCTCAATAGCTAAATTTAATGCATTTTCCAAATCCAAACCAGATGAAAACACTTGTATTCTTAAGTGATCTTCTTCATTAACCATAATACAAATATTTTCTTCATCATTAATAACTATACTTCCTTTTTGAGTTTCATCTAAAGCAAACTCTGGACTAATTAAATTCTTTTCAACCAATGACATCTTAGTTAAATCATCCATATCTTTTAATCTTAGAAATTTTAATCCATACCCTAATGAAAATAAACTATTTTTTATTTTTTCCTCTAATTTTGCTCTCTCTTCTTCTGTTTTTAATATAAACTTAAATCCTGCTAAATTTCTTGCCAAACGTATTCTTGTACTAACTACAACATCAGATTCTTTTCCACTTTGTAAATACCAATTCATATTTGCACTCCTTTTTATTTATTTTTTTTATTTTGCCCTTTAATTTCATCACGAATTTTTGCTGCATCTTCATATCTTTCTTCTTTTATAGCAATCTTTAATTGTTCCTCTAAATCTAAAATTTTATCATTTTTTTCTTCCATTTTTTTATCATTTTCTGTAATAGATGATTTTTCAGTTTTTAATTGATTTGTGTCTACATTATTATTAATATCTTTTGAAATTCTTCCAATATGTCTATTCGCTCCTTGTAATCTCTTTAATATTGGATCTAATCTATCTGAGAAAACATCATAACAATGTGGACATCCCAATTTTCCTGTATTTACAATATCCTCAAAAGAAGTTTTACAATTATCACATACACTTTGTTTTAACTCACTAAACATTGGCATAGATTCTAATTCGCCAAAATCCTCTAACAAGCTACCAAAAAGATTTGAAAAATTAGTTG
>CAJFQT010000112.1 GCA_904419095.1 uncultured Clostridia bacterium
GGATATTTTATTTCCTTTGTTGTGATATCAAAGTTATTTAAGTCAACTTTGTATTCCTCAATCGTTGGCACATTAAATTTACGACATAACTCTTTATATCTATCTTTATTGGTAAATATTTCAAATTGCTCTTTTGTTGCATATGATGGTAAGCCTGCCTTACGACAAATTTCAGCATAATAAGGCAAAAGCATGTCACTGAAGCCAACTAATATTCCTTCAATATGTTCCTTTTTAACCAAATCGACCATTGCTTCTATATCTGTAACACTAACATCAAAATATTCATCTGCAATTTGTTTTCCTGGAGAATCTTCAACTGTATTATAGTCTGCAACCACCACATAGCATCCCATTTCTCTGGCTTTCCGAATAATTTCACAGGATATGCGGGTTCCTCCCATAACTAATACCTTTCTCCCTTTTAAGTTGCATTTCATACCACTTCTCTCCCTACTGTTTATTTATTAATTATCTTAAAAATCATTTTTATACATAAATTAAAAATATTATATATATAATCTACATTTATTATATCACAAATGTAGAATTAATAACTAATAAACTATATTATCAAATACATCATATATATTCTATTAAACAAAACAAATCGAAAAGAAAAGGTAATATCCCTTTCCTTTCATTTATTAAACTTATTAATTTTCACTTCTTCCTTCTGGTAATGCTGGATAATCCAAAACTACTCTTATCTTCATTACATATCTAATAGCTCTAACAATTTTACTATTTTTAATTCTTTGCCATAGAGATGGTTTTTCTTCAAAAGTTGTTTCTGCTACATATTCTGCTTTTGCTTCTTCTACTTTAGATGCTTCATCTTCAGCTTTTTCTTCTATTGCTGCTACATTTGCATTTACAGTAGCTTTTTCTTCTTCTTTAACTTCTTCTTGTTCCACTGCCTCTTCTGTAAGAACCATTGGTGTTGGGATTGTCTTTAATGCATCTGCTACTTCTATTCCGATATAACTTAAAGCTTTTGATCTATCTTCAATTCTTTCCATATCTATTTCTATATGTAAGTTTGATTCTAAGTTATTAATTCTAGCATGAAGTAATTTCATAGCATCCTGGTAATTTTGTGATTTGTCAGATTTAGATTTACCAATAATATTTAATGTTTCAATGATATCTTCTGAAAAATCATTTTCAGCTTCTTTAACTTGATCTTTCCAGTCTTTTTCTTTATTTTCCACATTTTCTAGTAAATCCTTTAATTTTCCAGCCAATGCTATATTTTCTTCTCTTTGACGAATTAATTCTTCTATTCTTTTTGTATTTTCCTCAAATTGGTTCGTAGCAAATTCAACTAATCCATACGCAGCTCTATAAACACTACCAGGAAAATTTTTCTTTTTAGGATATTCGTTTAAATATGTTTTTATAGACTCAACCAAATCCTTAAAATATGTATCTTCCTCTAATTGAACAATTTGTTTTTTGCTTTTTGGATTAATTAATTTTTGTACTTTATCTATATTTGATAATATTTTCTCTTCCGTGATTACCATTCTCACGTTTACTATGCCAGATTTAGACATTGTAAACTACCTCCTTATCATCCGCTATTTGCTTTCTTGTATTTCATTTATAATTATACATTATGTAACAAAAAACTACAATAGAAATTGCAGCTTTTTTGTTTACATTTTGATTACAGTATTGTTACATTTTTGTTACATAACTGTTTTTATTTCTTCATGTCTCTTAATTTTTTGAGTTGTAGTTTTTATCAATTCTTTATCTGTAACGATAATATCTCTTATATATTTATATGCAGGCATTTGTTTATTTATTTTTTTAACTTCATTCCATATAACTTCTTTAATTTGTTTTTCATCTTCTATATTATAAATTTCTTTTACGATATCTTTATCATAAACTATTTTTGCACAAATTTTAAAATCCCCATCATCTTCCGGTTTTCCATATACAAAACTTTCTTTTACTCCTTCTATTTTGTTTACTAATGCCTCTAATTCTTCTGGATAAATATTTTTTCCATTTTTAAGAACTATAACAAATTTCTTTCTTCCTGTGATAAATATATATCCATCTTTATCAATTTTAGCTAAATCACCTGTATGAAGCCATCCATCTTCTATTGCTTCTTTTGTTGCCTCTTCATTATCATAATATCCTATCATAATTGTAGGACCTTTTGTTAAAAGTTCTCCTATTCCTTCTTCATTTGGATTATCTATTTTTACATCTAAACTTGGAAATGCCTTTCCAATTGAACCTAATCTTTGATATTTGTCATCTTCTGCTGCAATTACTGGTGAACTTTCCGTTAATCCATAACCTTGATATATAGTAAATCCCAAATCAATAAAACCCTTTTCATAATCTGGATCTAAAGCCGCTCCTCCAGCTACAAATAAACGTAGTTTTGTACCAACCGCTTCATGTACTTCCTTAAATAACTTCTGCCTTATATCTATTCCAAATTTCCTTAAAAAGTTACTTATTTTTATACCTTTCTCAACTTTTGCCCATTTTCCTTTCTTTTCAATTCCTTTTTTCACTTTTCTATACATTCCCTCAAATAATGCTGGAACTGAAATCATAGCTGTAATATCAAACTCTTTTATATTGTCTCCTATATGACGTATTCCATCACAGAATATTATTGCACACCCACATGAAATTGGATATAAAAAACCTACTGTTGATTCAAAAGTATGATGCAATGGTAAAAATGAAAGCATTCTATCTTCTGGAACTAATTTTATAACTGATGCAATATCATATAAGTTACTAACTATATTTTTATGTGATAACATTACTGCTTTTGACATTGCTGTAGTTCCTGATGTAAATAGCATTATCCCCATTACATCTGGATTTATCTTTGCATCTATAAATCTTCTATCTCCATCTTCAATTAATTTTTTACCTTCTACTAGCAATTTATGAAAAGAATATATATTATCTTTATGTTCTTCTTCATTCATTGAAATAAAATATTTAATTTTTGTGTTTCCTTTTTCTTTTAGTTTTTGCATAATTTCATCATATTTCTTTGTGTAAAAAATTGCTTCTACTTCTGAACGAATAATCAAACTTTCTATTTCATTTTCAGGCAATGCTTTGTCTAGAGGAACTACTATTCCGGTACCTGTAACAACAGCTAAATAGCTAACACACCATTCATAGCAATTTTCTCCTATTACAGCAATCCTTTTATCTTTCAAACCTAAATCAATTAGTCTAGTTCCAAGCTCTTTTATTTGATTTCTAAATTCTCTATGTGTTATCTCTCTTAATTTTCCAGGTTCCTCTGTTCTAAATAAATATGCTGGTCTATCTGCATATTTTTCTCCTGTTTTTTCTATCATATCTTTTATGTCTGTATATCTTTCTACTTTATAAATTGGCTCTCTCATAAATATCCCCTTCTCTATATTTTTAATCCTTGTATAAGAGTATTTTCGAATTCTCTATATAATTTCATTATATCAAATTCTTCCTCATTTTTAAGTTTATATACTAAACAAGAAGCGATTAATCCATATATTTCAGATGCTATAACTTTTGGATTTCCGTTTTTTATTTGTTTTTTTTCTATTCCCTCTTTTACTATTTCTTCTATTTTTCGTATATATTCATACACATGTTTTTGACATTTTTGATTTCTTGCCTCATTACCATAAAATTGACTTAATAATATTGTTATTAAATCTTCATATTTCATAACTATTTTTATTTGTATTAATACTATTGCTTTCAATTTATCGATATAGTTTGGCAATTTAGATGTTTTTATTTCTATACTATTTTGCAAAAGTTTCATGCCTTCTTCAATTAAAAAGTTAAAGATTTCCTCTTTGCTAGAAAAATGATAATATAATGTTCCTTTGGCTACTCCAACTGTTGCTGTAATTTCTTCTATACTTGTTGCATCATATCCCTTTTCGGCAAATAATTTCATTGAGGTTTCGAATATTTTTCTTTTTGTTTTATTCATTTCACAGCATCCTTTCATTTGGATATTAATGTCTTTATTATATATTTTATTAGTTAATATTTCAAGTATTTTTATTTTTTTATACAATCTATTCTAATTAATTTTATGTAGAAGGTTTTATTAAAATTCACAACTTGTACATATTTGATACAATATGAAATATTCTTACTTTTGTGGTATTTTATGATTATATGGAACATATAGGAAAATTTCACTTGATTTTGTGCTTGGTATATTATATAATATTATTATGATGCGGGTATAATTTAGTGGTAGAATGTCATGCTTCCGACCTGATAGCGTGGGTTCGATTCCCACTACCCGCTCCAAATTATAACAACTTGCGAACTATAAGTTTTGTAGGTTGTTTTTTTATATAAACAAAAAATGTTCTCTTTCTGGAAAGGAGGACAATTTTAATGCTTGAATTTAAGATAATACAGGAATTAAAACCTAATGAGGAATTGTTGGAAATCATTAAAAATTATAATTACACAATTAAGAACGGAAAGATTAAGCATTTAATGGCTACTAATTTACAATTTATAGAGCCTACTGAATATCTAATTACATATCCAATAACTCTTACAATATTAGAATACAAAGTAAACGAAATATCTAGTAAACCATTTTATATTAAGGAACATCAGCAGAAGTATAATCTAAAAGAAGTTAAACAAATTCTTATAAAATTGAAAACTTAGCCTTCATATTATGCTATTCAATTCACTAAACAAGTAAGGAACTAGTC
>CAJFQT010000113.1 GCA_904419095.1 uncultured Clostridia bacterium
TATATCTCCATTTGACTTCCTAAGAATGTTGCTGCTGATTGTGCTACTTTTTTTTCTACTTCGTTCATTTTGGCTTTTGGGTCTTTTGACATTAAAATTACTGTTCCTATTGTGTCTCCGTTTGATATTATTGGGTATACTACTTGTGCATTATATTTTCTTTCTGGATTGTCATTTTTAGTTATTGGCATTGAGATGTCACTATTTTCTTTGCTTGTATAGACTTCTTTGTCTTCCATTAGTTGCTCTAATTCTTTACTTACATCTTGCTCTAAAAACTCTTTTTTTGATCCTCCAGATACTGCTATTATTGTGTCTTTGTCTGTAATGCATGCAATGTGTCCTGTTGTTTTTGATAGTGTTTCTGCATATCCTGATGCAAATTCTGAAAGCTCTCCTATTGGAGAGTATTTTTTTAGTATTACTTGTCCCTCTCGGTCTGTAAATATTTCTAAAGGATCTCCTTCCTTTATTCTTAATGTTTTTCTTATTTCTTTTGGTATAACTACTCTACCTAAATCATCTATTCTTCTTACAACTCCTGTTGCTTTCATAATTTTCCTCCTTTTATAATTTATGTCTACTACTATTATGACAATTGAGGAAAATTTTATACATTGTTTTTAACTTTATTTTATCTTCTTTTTATATATTATTTTCTTTTATCATTAATCTTATTTATTTTTATGCTTTTTTTATTGTTGCTGTTGGTAATTTTTTCTTTAGTTATAATTTTTTACCTTTACAATTACAAATTTTATTCTTTATTTATTTTCTTCTTCGATTTTTTCTTTTTTTGGTAAAAATGATGTTTTATATTTGTCTAAAATATATCCTAATGTTTTTGAAAATTCTCTTAGCATAACTATTTTTATTGTTGTGTCTTTTTCTTCTAAATAATTGTCCAAAACTTGTTTTAATTGTTTTATGTTTTTCATTTCTGGTTCTATTTCTTTTGTGTATTTGTTTGCTCTGTTTATTAATTTTTCTTTTATTAATACAATGTCTTCATTGCTTGCACATGAAATTCTTTGGAATAGTTGAAATACATCATAATATTTAAATATTGGTATTTTCATACATTCTTTATCAAATTGTTCATAAAATTGTTCCATTTTCATTGGTATGCATTTGAATATTTCTTCTGCTTTTTCTCTATACATTTTGTCTAATAGTTGCGTATTTAAATTATTAAAGTGTTTTAAAATTTCTTCCATATCATCATTCCATCCGTCTACTGCAATTTTTGCCAGCTCTTCATTTATATTGTTACAATATTTTGACCTTAGTGATGCTAGATTCATTCCATTTAGGAATATATTTTTTAATGTTTTTATGTCATAATCTATTAAATGCTTTTTTGAGAAATAACTGAAATATGCATATAATTTTACCATGTCTATTAGTTCAATTGTACCTTCTTTTACATCTTCTATTATTGATGTTATTATATTTTCAAATTCATCGTCTGATATTTTCCAATATTCTTCTGTAAGTAATCTTTTATATCCTGGTAGATTTTCTGTGTCTATAGTGTTTCTAATTGTTTCCATATCTTTTTTGAATATTTTCATATCGAATATTCTTGTTCTTACATAATATTCTATAAATTTAAAGAAACGATAATCGGCTTTGAAGTTGTAATAATAGTTACTGTCAAATTCTTTTATATAAAATTGTCTGTTGTCCATTAAAACTCTTGACGATACAAGTATTGCTTTGTATTCTTCATTGTCTTTTATATTTATGAATTTATCTTTTGTTACTTTTCCTGCTTTTATTTCAAATGATATTGCTATTGTGAATATAAGCATTGTTTGTATTATTCTGTAACTTGTGTTCGGATAGTTTTTGTTTAACATTTCATATATCTTTTTAAAGTCATTTAGTGAATGTTTTAAAATTCTTAAATTTCTTGTACCGCTTCTTTCAAATGTTGCTATTATTAGTCTTGTATTTTCTCTTAGAAATCTAATTAAGTCTGGGTTGTTTTCATATCTCATTAATATTCCATTTATAATGTAATCAAATTTTGGAGCATATTCAAATGTTTCACCAATTAGTTTTTCTTTTATTCTTTCATAGTCATTTGCTTTGTCGAAAACTCTTTCTATTTTGTTTTGTATTTTTTCAACCATTGGTTTATCTGGTTTGTTTAGTTCTCCCTGTTTGTCTAGTAGATATGTTGCTATGAATGTTTTCATTTCCAAGTTTGAACTTTTCAATTTTGTTGATAATTCTTTTTCATTACATATTATTATTGTTTTTATATGGTCATGTTCTACAAAGTTGTTTATATATCCTAATATGTCAATAACGTCTACATTTGCTCTTTCTAGGTCATCGAAACATAGTACTTTGTCATCTGTTGCAAAAAAGTCTGAATAGTCTACTTTGTCTCCATTTTGTGTAACTCCAAAGAAGTTTGCCATATCTAGTCCAGTTTTTGCATATTCTGGAATTGTTGTTTGCTCATTTGCATCCATGTATTTTCTTAAGTTTTTGTCCATTAGTTGTGTTGTTTCTATAAATATTTTTTTACTTATTTCTTCTAGGTTTGATATACCATATAGTGACATATATATGGTTGTGAATTTTTTTCCATTTAGATGCATTGATTCAATTTTTTTTCTTACTTTATTGTTCCAGAAATATGTTTTTCCTGAACCCCATTCTCCATTTATCATTATTGCATAATCTGTATAGTCTGATCTTATATAGTCTAAAATACTTTCAACTAAATCTTCCACGTTATCACTCCTTATTTCCTTCATTTGTTACTGCTAAAACTAAAACTCCAATTTTTTCTGGTTTGGCTTCTGACAAAGTTTTACAGCATTCATTTACTGTGCTTCCTGTTGTATAGATATCATCTATTAGTAAAATCTTCTTCCTTTTTAGTATTTGCATATTTTTTAGCTCATATACTCCTTGTACATTTTTTATTCTTTCTTCTTTGTTTAGTTTACTTTGCTCTATTATATTTTTTGTTTTATATAAGCATTTTTCTGCTATTTCTATATTGGTGTACTTGCTTATTTCTTTTGATATTAATTGACTTTGATTATATCCTCTTTCTTTGAATCTTTTTTTGCTTATCGGAACTGGTACAATTTTATCATATGTTTTTATTATTTCAAATGCTTTTTCTTGTTTTGATAAAAATTTTACAAATGTTTTTGCTAAAAATGGCTTTTCTTTAAATTTATAATTAAGTATATTATTTCTGATTATTCCATTATAATTGAAGAATGAAATTAACTCATTATAGTTTTTATTTTGTATTTCTTCGTGTTGTATTCTGATATATTTTTTTAATATATTTTCGCATTTTTTGCATAAGCTGTTTTCGTTTATTTTTCCACAAATTCCACACACATTGGGGAAAATAATGTTTACTGCTTTATCTAAAATATTTTCTTTTTTGATTACCTCCTTTTTGTTACTACTTTTATAATTCAGTTATGTTTTTATTTTTTATATTCCTGTTTATATCTTGTAACCCCTATGTATCTCTATTCAATATTTTGTAATTTATACAATAATCCTGTGTTTCGCTTTTTACTGTCTACATTTTGTATCATATATTCTACTACTTGGTTTTCTCCGAGTATTATTAGTAGTTTCTTCGCTCTTGTTATTCCTGTGTATAATAGATTTCGTGTGAGTAACATTGGTGCAGATCTTGGTAGAACCATTATTACTACATCAAATTCACTTCCGTTGTGCTTTATGTATTGTGATTGCATAGCTGTGTTCTATTTGGTCTAATTCTGTAAATCCATATATTGCAACTTTATCATCGTCAAATCGTATTTCAACAACTTTTTGAAATTCATCTACAGAAACTATTGTTCCCATTTCTCCATTGAATACTCCACTACCTACTTCTTTTTTTCCTAAATCATTTTCTTTTTCCCAATATATGTCGTAATTATTTTTTATTTGCATAATTCTATCGCCAGCTCTATATATTGCTCCTAGACTCATTCTTTCTGGTAAGTTATTTATGTTTGGATTAAGCACATTTTGTAATTGCTTATTTAGTTCTTTTGTTCCAAGCATTCCTTTTTTGGTTGGTGTTAAGACTTGAATATTTTCAAAGAAATCATAATTCCCAAATTTTTTTAGCCTTCCTGTACATAGTGATAATACTTCGTTTAATATTTTTTCTTGTGATACTTCTTTTGCAAAGAAAAAATCTTCATTTGTTTCAGTTTCAATATCTTCTTTTCCTAAAAATCCTTCTCCTTGATTTACTCTATGTGCATTTAAAATGATTTTGGATTTGGCTGCTTGTCTAAAAATTTTGTCTAAATGCACAACTGGTATTTTTTCTGATAGAATTAAATCTTTTAATACACTTCCTGGACCTACTGATGGTAATTGGTCACTATCTCCTACTAAAATTAGTTTTGTTCCTCTATATATACATTTTAATAAATGATGCATTACAAACATATCTACCATTGATAATTCGTCTACTACTATGATGTCTGCATCTATTGGTTCTCCTTCAAAATTACTATGTCTTGAATATATTCCTTCATCATCTAATTTTCCTATTCCTAATAATCTATGAAGTGTTGATGCTTCTTTTCCTGTTGCTTCTGTCATTTTTTTTGCAGCTCTTCCTGTTGGTGCTGCAAGTACTACTTTTTTTCCTCTTTGTTCATATAGTTCTATAATTGTTTTTATTATTGTTGTTTTTCCTGTTCCTGGTCCTCCTGTTATTATA
>CAJFQT010000114.1 GCA_904419095.1 uncultured Clostridia bacterium
CATCTTTTCATAAAATATTCTTGCATTGTTATTTTTTTCAAGACACCATATTGTCTTTTAAATCATCATTTACTACATGTATTGGAAACTTTTTGCATACTAATGATTCTTTTATACATTTAGGTAAGATTTTATAGCTTTCTATTTTGCTTAGGTCTAACCATTCATATTGCAAATAATCTTTTCCTTCTATGTTATACATTGTGTCTTCTATTTTTTGATCTTTCTCATCTATAAATTCTGCTTTATGTAGAAAATATATTTCATGATATTTAATTCCATCCATTTCAAAGAAGTTTTCAATTGTTGATACATAGCCTGTGATTTGTATTTCTTTTCCTAATTCTTCTTTGATTTCTCTTTTTATTGTTTCTTCTGAGTTTTCTCCTATTCGGACTCTTCCACCTGGTATACAATAATATTCATTGTTTATGTTTCTATGTGTTAATATTTTATTGTTGTGTACTATTATTACTGCTGATCGTATATTTAGCCTTTCTCCTTCAACATCTAACGTTAAATCCATTTTATTCTCCTTTTGCCCTTTATGTATTAGAAAGGGTTCTTTACTTTTTATATATGTTTTCTCCTGTCTATTGCATAGCTACTTCCTACAACTGATTTTGCTGCGTGTTTTACTTGTGCACCGATTTCTCCTATTTCTAGTATGTTGAAAAATCTGTTTGCATCTGCTACAACTACTCCTATTGAGATTGATGTTAATGGGAATTGCTCTATTATTCCTTTTCTGTTTGGTACTTCTATATATCCTTTTTCAGCATCTTCTGGTGTAAAAAAAGTTGGTACTTTACTGTCAAATTGTGCAATTATTGTTTGACATAGATTCTCACATTTTATGTCTGGAACTACTGCTACGAAGTCATCTCCTCCTATATGTCCTATGAAAGTGTTTTCTTCATATAAGTCATGTACTGCTGATGTTATTGTGTCTGCTGTGAATTTTATTATTAGGTCTCCTTTTAAGAATCCGTATACGTCATTATATGCTTTGAAATTGTCTAAGTCTAAGTATAGAACACAGAAGTCTTCTTTGTTTGCTAATCTCTTTTTTAGTTCTGCATGAATTTGTACATTTCCTGGTAAGCCTGTAAGTGGACTTATTCTACGATTTATGTTCATAAGTCTGTTTAGGTTTTTTACTGTGTAATATAAATATTGTTCATTTACTGGTTTCTTTATGTAGTATTCTATGGATTGCTTCAATATGTCTATTCTATGTTGTTTGTCTGCATCTGATGAAACTACTATTACTGGTGTAATGCTGTTGTCATCGTCGTTTCTGATTTTTTTGCATAAATCTATTACATCTACTTCTATTGCATCTTCGTTTATTATTATTATTGCTGGTATATTTCTTAGTGCAATGTCAATTTGCTCTGATTTTACACTGATAAATTTGTATTCTTTGTCATTTTTAAATAATTCTCTAAATACTATAATTGAAGAATCATCGTCATCAATAATATAAATTTCTTGTACCATATATACCCCTCTCAATTTCAATATTTGCTTTCTATGTTGTTGTGTTTTAGAAATTTTTTATTTGTGCTATATTTTTTAGTTTAATTTATTATTTTTGTTATCTTGTTTTTGTTGCTATGTTTTTTTTGTTTTGCTTTTTTATCATTTTATTTCTGATTTTTTGTTTTTGCTTCTTTCTTTTTGTTTCTTTCTTTAATATTTTTTATTTTTTTAAATTCTATTTTTCTATTTAAAATTTCTGTTATTTCTTTAGAATCAATTGCTGGGAATGCTTTTTTTAGTCTGTATACTCTTTTATATAGTCTGTGTGATATATTTTTTCTTTTTTTGTCTAAGTTGTCTATTATTTTTTGTAAATTTATTTGGATATTTTTTTCTTCTATTTTGATTTCTTTTAGTTCTTGCAATTTTTCTTTAATTTGCGTATTTAATTGTTCTATTTTTTCTAGTGTTGATTTTAAACTCTTTACTTTTACTATTGTATTTATTGCATCAATCATTACTATTAATATAATTATACCTACTGATATTTCTAGTATTGTATTTGGTATCATTTCTACATAATTTCTAACAAATGGTTGTATGAAACATGTAAAAATTACTCCTAATATTCCCCAGTATATGGAATTTAACAGACATATTCTTCCTTGGAAGTTGAATTTGTTTTTTGAGTAGTCCCAATATTTTATATTAAATGTTTTTTCTAATATTATTGCTACTATGTATTCCCATAGTGTTAAAACTATCATTGAAATTATGAATAATAATGCTATATTGTTTTGAAATCTTTCAAAAAACAATATCATTATTATTGCTCCTATTCCATAAATCGGACAAAACGGGCCTTTTAAAAAACCCGTATTGACTATTTTCTTTTCACAAATGCTTCTATATATAGATTCTAATATCCAACCTAATATAGAATATATTATGAAATATGCTAGTAATTCAAATATTTTTTGTATCATATTTTCTCCATTCTACTATTTAGTGAATTGAACTCTTCTTGTTTCTTGTACTCCATCCACATTTGTTACAACTACTTCCATTTTATTGTCACTTCCTGTTTGTAGTGGTATTTCAAATTGGAAGTCTTGTTCACTTTCTGTGAATTTTTGTCCAAATTTTTGATTTTCATCTTCATTTAATGTTATTACTACTTCTTGTAGTCCTGAGTCATCATGTAAACTTATTACATATTTTGAATAGTCTTCATTAAATGTAATATCTATTGTTGGTCTTGATACTCCTTTTATTTCTTGTACTTTTGTTTCTGTTTTGTTGTTTACATCTACTACTATTACAGTTAGTGTGTGTGTTCCTATTCTTGCAGGAAGTTCTTGGTCTATACTTGTGTTGTTTATGTCTATTCTTGTTTCGTCTTCATCGTCCCAGCGATATGTCATGTATGCAATTTGTTCTTCTCCTTCATATGTCATTCTTATATTTCCGTTTTCTAGTGCTTCTAATTTTATATTGCTTTCTAATTCATATGTGTTAGAATAGGTGTTTTCTCCTCCATTTACATCTGTTACATGTATGTTTAGAATATTGCTTCCTGTTGGTATTGTGATTCTTTCTTCAACATATTTTCTACCATTTCCTCTTATTGTTGTTTCTTGTTCGTCATTCCATTGGTATGTGATTGTGTCAATGTTGTATTCACTGACTACTTTTAAGAATACTATTGTGTCATCTTCTACACTTTCAACTGTTATTGTTGGATTTGGTTTTATGTTTGCTCTTTCTTGTATGTTTTGATAAATTCCATATGAGGATGTTCCTATCATAAATATTCCAAATATTAATAATATAATTGAAAATACCTTGATTACAGATTTTACATCTGCTGGGTTTGAATTTCTTTTTTTCTTTTTTCCTCCTGTTGGTACAGAAGTAGAAAGTATTTGATTCATAGTTTTCACCTCTTTTGTTAATTCTTTGAAATTATATCATACGATTTTTTAATTGTAAACTGTTTTTTATAACTATATCAATAACTTTATTACAGTTTAGCTATAATTTATTTCTGATTTTAGTTATATTGTTTATCCTAATTTAGTATAGTAGTTTGAAAGGTTAATATATAGATTTTTTGTTAAATGCTTATATGTAGTCTTAAGTTTTTGTTTTTTCAAAATATATTTATAGTTGATTTTTCAAATGATTTATTTGTTTTACTAAATTGTAACTATTAGTGAAATTAAATGTCACTTTGCATAAATAACTATTTATTAAAAGGAATAAAGTATTTTTACTTTACTCCTTTTTTAGTAGCTTGATATTTATTTAGTTTTTAAATCACATATCTCTTAATTAAGAATATTCCTCCTCCTATTGTGATTAATACTATAAATCCTAATGTGTAGTATATTCTTGCTTGACCTGTTGATATTGATAGAATTACTTCTGCATCATCTATATCATCTTCTCCTGGTACTTTATTGTCTGGTGTTGAGTCTATATCTGGTGCTCCTTTGTCATTGTAATCTTCTGATATTTCTGCAGTGTTTGTTTTTAGTCCTAAGTTGTTTGCTCCGTTTATCCATGTTAGTAGTACTTCTACTTCTGCACTTTCTCCTGGTTGTAATAATGTGTTTTCTAGTAATCTTGTTGATATTACATTGTTTCCTTCATCTGTCCATCCTGGATTGTCTTCTGCTGTAAATTTTAGTCCTTCTGGTACATAGTCTGTTATTTCTTTTGCATATCCTGCTATTTCTCCTTCATTTGTTATTCTTATTGAATATCTGAATTTTACTGTTACTTGGTCTAATTTCTTTCTGTGTAATTCTACTTTTACTACTGGTTCTGGGTCCATTTCTGCTGTATGTCCTGTTTGTGTTATTGTTTCTTTTCCGTTTTCTATTACTATTGCTTGTGTTACCCATTTTCTTAGGCTTAGGTCAAAATATGTTAGTTTTACATATTCTTTGTCTTGGTCGTCTTCTCCTTCATTCCATTCTCCTGGTGTTGAATCTATATCGTCTACTGGTTCTCCATTTTCATTTTCATCTTCTTGTATTTGTGCTGAGTTTACTAATATTTTGTCTGATGTATTTGGTTCTACTACTCTGAATGCTACTTTTACATCTCTATAGTCTGGATTTGTTTCTGATATTTCTTCTTCTGGATTGAAGGCTTGTAGTAGATTTGGATTTTCTTCTAATGTACTATCTTCTTCCATTCTTGCTTCG
>CAJFQT010000115.1 GCA_904419095.1 uncultured Clostridia bacterium
TGATGTCTGCCAGTAAACAAATTTATTTTGAGTAAACTCAAATCCTTTCTTTCATCATAGGCTAACACTTCATACTCAAGTTTGGCATACTTAGAATTTTTTTTCTCCTTTTTAACTACTTTACTCGTATTAGATCTTTCATCTTTATATAAATAATCTTCTAGAACTCCAAAATTTTTCTCTGGTCTACCATCAACGACAGCCAAATACTTCTTCTTAAAAATCTTTTTCCTAACTTGATTGCTTAATCTTGAAGCAGCTTTTGATGTTTTAGCAAAAACCATCACACCCCCTACTGGTCTATCTAACCTATGCACTAAACCTAAATATACATTACCTGGTTTATTATACTTTTCCTTTAAATAATGTTTTACGATAGTAAGCATATCAATATCACCAGTCTTATCTGCCTGTGATGGTATATTGGGCGACTTTTCTACAACTATTATATGATTATCTTCAAATATTACTTTTAAACTACTCATCTTTCAATTATATTAATATTTTCTTATAATTAGAAATATAATTAAATGCAAAATACTAATATACCTCCTTCTATTTACTTTCCCATCTTCCATAAATTCCACAAGGCAAAACTAATTTTGAATTTTCCATGGGTAAACCAATTTCGCCCGCTTCTAACAAACCTTTATATTTTTTAGCTACTGTCAAACTCAATATATCTTCTAAAACCTTACTAGAAATTCCTGTAGTATACGAATTTATCAAGAAAAATAATGGATTATCTGATAGTACCTTTGTACATAAGCTAACCAAATCATAAATATTATCTTCAAACTGCCAAACTTCTCCTTTAGCTCCTCTTCCATATGAAGGTGGATCCATTATTATAGCATCATACTTATTACCTCTTCTAATCTCACGATTTACAAATTTAACAACATCATCAACAATAAATCTAACTGGTCTTTTATCTAATCCAGAAGAAGCTACATTTTCTTTAGCCCATGTTGTCATCCCTTTTGAACTATCAACATGACAGACAGACGCACCTGCAGATAAACAAGCAACAGTTGCTCCACCAGTATAAGCAAACAAATTTAAAACTTTTATATCTCTATTTGCACTTTTTATTTTATCAATCATCCAATCCCAATTAACAGCTTGTTCAGGGAACAATCCCGTATGTTTAAATCCCATAGGTTTTATATTAAAAGTTAAGCCCTTATAATGTATTTGCCACTTATCTGGCATTTTTTTATTAAATTCCCAAGAACCTCCTCCTGACTTACTTCTATGGTATGTTGCATTTATATCATTCCATTTCTTAGGATAACTTTTCTCTTTCCAAATTATTTGTGGGTCTGGTCTTGATAAAACAACATCTCCCCATCTCTCTAACTTTTGACCATTTGCCATATCTAATATTTTATAATCTTTCCATTGATTTGCAAGTTTCATATCTATTTCCTCATATAATATGTTTATAAAATCTATTGTATATAAAATTTTATAAACATATCCTTTCTTTCATTTATTTGATTAATATTTTAGCATAAAATATTAAAAATTTGAATAGCATTTTAGCAGAAAATATTTTAGGAGGTCAATAACATTGACCTCCTTGGGTTACTTAATATCATTTCGTATCATAATAGCCGTAATCCCAACTGGAAATGCAGAAATTACAATTGTTTTCCAAGTTCCAGACAAATAAACTGTCTTAATAAATTCAAACAATTCCTGTCTGAAAACAATTAAGATTGCTATTAATGTCCAAAAAAGAAACAGTCCGACAGCTATTAAGACATTATACATCAAGTTCCGCATCCTCTTACCCATAATAACCCTCCTACTTAAGAATTTTCTTTAGTTACTTTTATCATTATACCACGATTTTATGAAAACTTCAACATTTACTTATTTTTAGCTAAATCTATAAAATGACACTTCCATTAACAATTCTAATAAAATACAAAATTAACATTACATTAATCATTGAAAAAAGTACAAATAAAATACTTGCAACAGTTATAAACCTATTATTCTTAAACTTATTCTTCAATCTTTCCAAAACTTTCTTTCCATCTTCTTTTAACCTTTCATATTCCTTATGTACACCAAGTTTATTTATACTATTTTTTATATTTTCCATATATTCCCCTCCTTTAATTTAACGATATATGTATATGCAACAAATAATAAAATATTACTTTTTTTATAAAATAATTGTTTATTTTTCTATAAAATGTTATTATATATATGTTACAAAACACCTTGGAACAATAGGAGGACAAAAAATGAAAAAATTTTTATTTTTTCTACTCTTTGGATTTTTCTTTATTATCACTTTAGGAATAGTAAATTTTGAAAAAAAAGAAATTATTCCAGAAAAAAAACATTTAAAAAAACTTTATCCAGCCTTCCATATAGGCAGATAAAAAATTATCTTAAGAAAAATCCTAAAAAAATCCAACTTTAATAAGAATTTACTGAAAAAGTATTTAAAAATACATATTCAGAAATCTCTTTAACAAGCTGGATTTTTTATTTCTATATAACTTTTAGAAAAAATTATATCTTAAAATTAATTCACATATACTTAAAAATTCTTTTTCAAAGATTTTTTTCATAGTAATATTATATAAATTTACAATAACTTATTTCATTTTTCTCAACTGTTGTATAATATCATCAGTTATTCCCTTTACTTCTCTAAGCTCAGAATCAGAAGCATTTTTAATATTTTCAACACTACCAAATTTTTTTAGCAGTTCCTGCTTTTTAACCTTTCCAATTCCCTTCACATCATCCAATTCAGATTTAGTCATTTCCTTGTCTCGTAATTTTCTATGATAAGTAATTGCAGTATCATGAACAGTATCTTGAAATTTTGTAATTAAATTTTTTAAATTCTCTGAAATATCTAATTCATTTCTATCCTCATCCATCAAAGCTCTGGTCTGATGCTTATCATTTTTTACCATTCCAAAAACAGGAATGTCTAAATTATATTTTTTTATTGCTCTTTTTGTAGCTCTAATTTGCGTAATACCACCATCTGCAAAAATCACATCAGGCAAACTACCAAATCCACCTTTAGGATTTTCTATTGAATGTTTCAATCTTCTAGTTATAACCTCCTCCATACACTTTGGATCATCCTGCCCATAAACAGTCTTAATCTTAAACCTTCTAGACAAATTTTTCTTTATAACGCCATCTTGCATAACACACATTGCAGCTACCATATTTTGTCCAGACAAATTTGAAATATCATATGTCTCAATTTTTCTAGGCAACTTCTCCATTTTCAGAACTTGCTTCAACTCTAGCAAAATTTCACTTTTATCTTTTTCTTTATTCTCCAATGTAACTTTACTATTAATCTCTGCCATTTCTACAAATCTCAACTTTTCACCCTTTTTAGGGCTCTTCAATTCCACTTTCTTTCCTAATTTTGCTGTCAACCATTTTTCAATAGAATCCTTATCTTCCAACTCCTCTCTAAGCATAATTTTATTTGGAATATTAGGATTATCTAAATAATATTGTTTTATAAAACCAGACAAAATTTCTTTCTCATCCATATCTTTAAGTTCAGGAAAGAAATAATGTTCCCTACCAATCATCTTACTTCCCCTCACAAAAAATATCTCAATACAAACATTCATATCAGATTTGTATAATCCAATTACATCAATATTATTTTCAGAAATATTTGACACCTTCTGTTTCTCAGAAACTCTCTCAATTGCTTGTTTTCTATCTCTAATATAAGCAGCTTTTTCGAACTCCAAATTCTTAGAAGCCTCTTTCATTTGTGCATCAAGCTCCTTCAAAACCTTATCAGTCTTCCCATCAAGCAAATCAACTATCTCATCAATTTGTCTCCTATACTCTTCCTTAGAAACATACCCAACACAAGGAGCCAAACATCTCTTAATATGATAATTCAAACAAGGTCTAGTAGTTGACTTAAAATTCCTACACTGACGAATTTTATACTTCTGTTTTATAAAATCCACCATTTCCTTAGCAGCACCCGGATTAGCATAAGGTCCAAAATACTTTGAACCATCATTCACAATTCTTCTTGTAATAATAACATTAGGAAAATCAGACTTTAAATCCACTTTAATATACGGATATGTCTTATCATCCTTCAAAAGCACATTAAACTTAGGTCTATTTTTCTTAATCAAATTACATTCCAAAATAAGAGCCTCTGCCTCATTATCAACCACAATATACTCAAAATGATCAATAAGACTAACCATATTCTCTATTCTCTTAGTCTTATTAGTCTTCCTAAAATACTGCCTAACTCTATTCTTCAAAGAAATAGCCTTACCAACATAAATAATATTATCATCCTTATCATGCATAATATAAACTCCAGGTTTATTAGGCAACTTCTTTAATTCTTCCTCTATATTAAACATTTTAATCTCCCCACATAAAAAACTTTATAAATATAGCTAAATACCATCATACAAATACATTATACTAAATCACAAAGAAATTATCAACAACTATAATCTCCCAACATTTCACTAGCTACAATTCATAATTTGAAATTAGAAGGCAAAAAAATAACAGTAAAAAAGAGTAAAAATTTTTCGCAATAAAAAATATAGAAATATAAGGAAAAAACATCGTAAATTTGATAGAATAAAATAAATTTTATCTAAA
>CAJFQT010000116.1 GCA_904419095.1 uncultured Clostridia bacterium
GCACCCTTTACTGTGATAATTTTCTTAACAAGAAAATTCCACGAACATTTTCCAAAAATTTTGCAAAGAATATCTAAAACTATTCCAATCACACATTCATATTTTTAAAATATATATTTCTTAAATTTAAACTACTCTACAAATTCAAGTCTGAACAGAAACTATAGTCAATGTAACTTGGAAATATTTACATAAATTTCTTGAAATATATAGTGTTTTATGATAATATATACAGTATACAGTAGTCAAATAGGGGGAAAACAATATGTATAGAACAAAAACTTGTGGAGAATTAAGAATAGAAAATGTGGGAAAAGAAGTTGAATTAGCTGGATGGATACAAAAAATAAGAAATTTAGGTGGAATGATTTTTATTGACCTAAGAGACGAATTCGGAATAACACAAATAGTTATAAATAATGAAGATTTACAAGAACAAGCAAAAGATTATACAACAGAGAGCTGTATTACAGTAAAAGGAGATGTTGTAGAAAGAACAAATAAAAATCCAAATATGAAAACAGGAGACATAGAAGTTGTAGCAAAAAAGATAGAAATATTAGGAAAATGTAAAAACATATTACCATTTGAAATAAATACAAATCAAGAAGTAAGAGAGGATTTGCGTTTAGAATATAGATTTTTAGATTTAAGAAATGAAAAATTACACAATAATATATTACTTCGTTCTAAAATAATAAAAACATTTAGAGATAAAATGGATGAATTAGGATTTACTGAAATACAAACACCAATATTAGCAAATTCATCACCAGAAGGAGCAAGAGATTATTTAGTTCCAAGTAGACTTAACCCAGGAGAATTTTATGCATTACCACAAGCACCACAACAATTTAAACAATTGTTAATGGTAGGAGGATTTAACAAATATTATCAAATAGCACCTTGTTTTAGAGACGAAGATCCAAGAGCAGATAGAGCACCAGGAGAATTTTATCAACTAGATTTTGAAATGAGTTTTGCAACACAAGAAGATGTATTTGAAGTAATAGAAAATGTAGTACCAAGTACATTTGAAAAATTTAGCACTTGGAAAGCTGATGAAGGACCTTTCAAAAGAATACCATATAAAGAAGCAATGGAAAAATACGGAATAGATAAACCTGATTTAAGAAATCCATTAATAATTCAAGATGCAACACAAATATTTGAAAACAGCGAATTCAAAGCATTTGCTGGAAAAACAATAAAAATGATAGTAGTACCAAATGGTGCAGAACAAGGCAGAAAATTTTTTGATAAAATGACAGATTTTGCAATAAAAGAATGTGAAGCAAAAGGTCTAGCATGGACAAAGTTTGAAAAAGATGGAAGTATTCAAGGTGGAATTTCAAAATTTATTACAGAAGAAATGAAAGAAAGACTACAAAAAGAATATGGAGTAAAAGAAAATTCAGCACTATTTTTCATAGCAGATGAATTTGCAAAAGCACAAAAAATAGCAGGATTAGTCAGAATAGAACTAGGAAAACGTTATGACTTACTAGAAAAAGACGTATTTCGTTTTTGCTTTATTGTAGACTTTCCAATGTATGAATTATCAGATGAAGGAACAATAGACTTTAGCCATAATCCATTTTCAATGCCACAAGGAGGATTAGAAGCATTAAAAACTCAAAATCCATTAGATATATTAGCATACCAATATGACTTAGTATGTAATGGATATGAATTAGCATCAGGAGCAGTAAGAAATCATAATCCAGAAATAATGGTAAAAGCATTTGAAATAGCAGGATACTCAGAAGAAGACGTTAAAAATAGATTTGGAGCATTATATAATGCATTCCAATACGGAACACCACCACATGCAGGAGCTGCACCAGGAATTGATAGAATGATAATGCTAATAGAAGATTCTCAAAATATCAGAGAAGTTATAGCATTTCCAAAAAACAAAAAAGCAAGAGATGTATTAATGCAAGCACCATCAGTTGTCTCAGAACAACAATTAAAAGATGTGCATATTAAATTAGACCTTAAAGAAGAAAAATAATAAAATATAATAAAAAACATTATAAAATAGATGCAAAATTTATTTTATAATGTTTTTACAATTACATTAAATTTTTCTTATACAGTCATTTATTTAATGTAATTAAAAATATAAATTATAAACACAAACTTTGTAATAAAACATTCTCTAATTACAAAAAACACAAAGAGAAAAAACAAAAATGACTGTAAATAATTTTAAAAGGAACAAATAAATGAAAAAAAGAGTTTTACTAGGAATGAGTGGAGGAGTAGATAGTTCAGTATCAGCAATACTATTAAAAGAACAAGGATATGAAGTAATAGGATGCACAATGATCTTATGTGAGAACACAAAAAAAGAAGATGTAAATCAAGCAATTACTGATGCAAAAAAAGTATGTGAAAAATTAAAAATAGAACATCATACAATAGACCTAAGAAAAGAATTTTCAGACTATGTTATAAATCCATTCATAAAAGAATATGAAAATGCAACAACACCAAATCCATGTGTAGAATGCAATAAATACATAAAATTCGGATTATTATATAAAAAAGCAGAAGAATTAAAATGTGACTATATAGCAACAGGACATTATGCAAGAATTGAATATTCAGAAAAATACAAGCAAAAAGTATTAAAAAAAGCAAAAGCAGAAAAAAAAGACCAGAGTTACTTTTTATATGGAATAACAAAAGAAAAACTAGACCATATAATATTTCCTTTACAAGACTATACTGACAAAACAGAAATAAGAGAAATAGCAAAGCAAAACGGACTAGAAATAGCAGAAAAAAAAGATAGCCAAGAAATATGTTTCATACAAGATAATGACTATGTCAAATTCCTAAAAAACCAAAAACAATTCAAAACAAAAAAAGGAAATATAATATTAACCACAGGAGAAATATTAGGAAAACACGAAGGAATATACAAATACACAATAGGGCAAAGAAAAGGCTTAGGAATCTCATACTCAGAGCCACTATATGTAACAAAAGTAGACTCGCAAAAAAATCAAGTAATAGTAGGAAAAGAAAAAGAACTATACACAAAAGAGCTATATGCTACAAAGCTAAATTGGCAAATAAACATACCAAAAAAAGAAACCAAAGAATTCAAATGTTTAGCAAAAATAAGATACAGAGCAAAAGAAGCAAATGCAACAATATTTTTCGAAGAAGATAAGGTAAAAGTAGAATTTGAAGAAAATCAAAGAGCAATAACACCAGGACAATCAATTGTATTCTATGACGATGACGGAATATTGCTGGGAGGAGGAAAAATAGGGATTTAGGGACGGACCTTAAAATCCCTGTTTTTCTTATAATAAAAAAGAGTTTCTATTTTGAATCGTCAACTTTATAGATATAACAACTCATTTTAGAATACCCTCTTATTATTTCAAATTTATAAATTAGATTATGACTCACTCAAGTTTTGTAGCATCATAATTGAACTTTACTTCTGAGTTTGTTAACGGTCTATTGTATACTCTTGCTGCATAAATTTCTCCATTAAATGGATATCTATTATCTTTTCCATTAGTTATATGAATATCAGATCCTATCTGTATATTTGTTTCTTTTTGTACAGTTACTAAATTATCTATAATTCCTAAATTTGTGGTTTTTCTTTTTTCTGCATTCACATACAATATTCCTTTCTCATTTTCAACATTTGGGTTAAATGTATATGTTATATATATAGGTTTATTCTCCTCTACAACTATTCCTGTATCAAATCTATTTCCAAATCGTGGATTACCTCCTATATCTATATATATCCTTCCGTATTCATATGCATTGTCATCATTGCCCATAAACATAAAAAATCCATCATTCGCTGTCTTTCTTTTCATCATCAATATTTGTACGAGTTGATTTTCTGTTTGGCCTCTTAAACTAAAATACATTTCTAATGTTACTCCATTACTATAATCTGATTTATCTTCTATTTCTATTCCATCATCTATTCCATCAAACTTTAATGCATTTTCAATCCATCCACTATTTTCGTCACCGTTATTGAAGTTGTGTAATATAGCATTTCCCCAGCTGTTTCCATCTGTCATATTTTGTGGATTAGCAGCATATACTAATCCATCTGTTATACATTTTAATTCGTTTATTAAAATTCTATGTTTGTGTTCATCATATTTTATAATTTCACCTGTTTCATAATTAACGATATAAGATTTATACAATTGTAACTCTTTTGCATTTTCTGGTGTTAAATAATACCACCTTCTCCGTACATTGTTCCTGATTCTGAATCAAATATGCTTTTTGTATCTTCTGTTACATTAAATTGAATTTGTTTTAATTTTTCACCTAATATATGTTCGTGTACTTGATTTTCACTTATCAATATTCCTATTTTTTCTATATCACTTGCTTCTTCTGTTTTTTCTTTTGATTGTATTGCTCTTGTTAAAATACCGTTATCTCCACTAAGAGATGAAATAGTTATTCCTGCTAATATCAGTAAAACTATTATTGTGATTATATTGACAAGGCACTCACTCA
>CAJFQT010000117.1 GCA_904419095.1 uncultured Clostridia bacterium
GAAGATTTATTTGAAAAAGAAGCTGTTGAACTAGATTTAATAGTATATAAATTAGTAGTACTAAACTTAAGAACAGACACACTAACATTTATAATGAAAATAATAACTAACTTAGGAGGAGCATATGTTTTAATTGGAATTGGGATAATATCATTATTAGTATTAAAAAACAAAAGAATAGGAATACTAATTAATGGAAATTTAATTATTACAGCATTTATGAATTATATATTAAAAAACATAATACAAAGACCAAGACCAGAAGGATATAGACTAATCCCCGAAACAGGATACAGTTTTCCGTCAGGACATTCAATGGCAAGCATGGCTTTTTATGGGTTAATAATATATCTAATATGGAAAACTGTAAAAAACAAGAAAATAAAATATATTTCATGTACTTTACTTGGAATATTAATTCCACTTATAGGATTTAGTAGAATATATTTAGGTGTACACTATGCAAGTGATGTAATTGGTGGATTTGCAGTTTCAATGGTATATCTAATACTAGTTACAGGATTTATAAAATCATTTTTACAACTAAAGCAAGAAAATAAAGAATTTGTAGAAGGAGAAGAACAAAAAATGCAAAGCAAAAGAAAGAAGTTAAAAAATAGTTTTAAATATGCATTTGCGGGAATATTTACAGCACTAAAAAAAGAACAAAATATGAAAATACACTTTATAATATCAATACTAGTAATACTCGCAGGAATTATATTAAAAATCAATACAACTGAATGGATAATATGTTTAATGTTAATCGGAATTGTAATATCATTAGAATTAGTAAATACATCAATAGAACAAGTAGTTGATATTGCAATGCCAGAAATAAATGAAAAAGCTAAAATAGCAAAAGACGTAGCAGCAGGAGCAGTTTTGGTTGTTGCTATAATATCAGCCGTTATAGGATTAATAATTTTTATTCCTAAAATTATTTAATTGATATATAATCTTAAAATTCAAAAAATATAGAGAATAATAACAAAGAAATATAGGAAAAGAAAAAGAAAAAGATAAAGATAAAAGAAGGAAAAAGATGTTAGAAAAAAACATAAAAATCAATGAATTAGAACAATGCGAAAATATAAAAGAAAAAATAGAAAAGGCAAGAAAAAATGAAGAGGACATAAAAAGAACAGAATTTATTGAATGCAAAGAAATTCAAATAGATTCATACAACATAGAAT
Source organism: uncultured Clostridia bacterium (assembly GCA_904419095.1). Lineage (GTDB taxonomy): Bacteria > Bacillota > Clostridia > TANB77 > CAG-508 > CAG-269. Next base: position 1,197 of record CAJFQT010000117.1, read on the forward strand.
TTTCAAACGTTATATTTAAAAAATGCAACTGTCAGAATTCAAATTTTGGCAAAGCAACATTTTCAAATGTAATATTTGAAGATTGCGATTTTTCAAATTGTGACTTTTCTGAATCGACATTTATAAAAACAAAAATAAAAAATTGTAAATTTATAGGAAACAATTTATCAGAAAACGTAATATATGACACAGAAATACTTGAATCAAATTTTGAATATGCAAACTTATCAAACGCAAAGTGCAAAAATGTAAAAATAAAAGAGAGTAACCTAAAATCAGCCAGTATAAACCAAAGCGAATTAAAGCAACTAACACTAACCAATACAAATTTTCAAAAAGCACAATTCTTTCAAACAAGCCTCAATAAAATAGACTTCACTAGTTGTGACATTAGTGGAATAGTAGTAGAATTAAAAGGTCTAAAAGGTATGATAGTAAATGAATACCAAGCAATAGAACTTGCAAATTTATTAGGAATTATTATAAAGTAAAAAACGAAAATCAATAAAAATAAAAATTATTGAAAATTAACATATATTATTATTAGCTAAAAATAAAAAATTATATAAATTTAATAAAAAAGGGGGAATTGAGATGAAAAACAAAAAGGCAATAATAATTACACTATTAATATTAATTATTATAGCCATAATAATAGGAGTAATTATATACTTAAACACACCAAAAGAAAATGCACAACAAGTATTTACAAAATATATTTCATTAATAAACGAAAAAAAATATGAAGAACTGTATTCAAATCTATCAGCAGAATCCAAAAACAATATTTCTGAAGAAGACTTTGTGACAAGAAATAAAAATATTTATGAGGGAATAGATGCCATAAATATAAAAGTTCAAGTACAAAATGAAGAAAAACAAGGAAAAACGTCAAAAATCACATATAATGAAACAATGTCAACATCAGCTGGAGATATATCATTTGATAATACAGTAAATCTAGTAATAGAAGACAAAGAATATAAAATTAACTGGTCATCATCAATGATTTTTCCAGAACTAAGAGACACTGACAAAGTAAGAGTATCAACAATAGAATCAAAAAGAGGAGAAATATTAGACAGAAATGGTAATAAACTAGCAGAAAATGGGAGCATATCTTCAATAGGAATAGTTCCAGGAAAATTAAGCGAAAACAAAGAACAAGACATACAAAAAATATCAGAATTAACAGGCGTATCAGTGGATTATATCAATAATCAGCTATTACAGTCATGGGTTACAGATGATACATTTGTGCCAATAAAAAAAGTATCAACATCTGAGACAAATTTGAAAGAACAATTATTACAAATCTCTGGAATACAAATAAACAGCACTAATGCAAGAGTATATCCGCTAGGAAATGAAGCAGCACATTTAATTGGTTATGTACAAACAATAAATGCAGAAGAATTAGAGCAAAACGCAGGAAAAGGATATAGCTCAACAAGTTTAATTGGAAAAGCAGGACTAGAAGCTGCATATGAAGATAGATTAAGAGGAATAGATGGTACAGAAATATACATACAAGATGCACAAGGAAATAAATTAAAAACCTTAGCAAAACAAGACAAAAAAGATGGAGAAGACATAAAAATTACAATAGACAGTACATTACAAAAAGAAGTATATGAACAAATGAAAAACGATAAGGGATTATGGATAATAATGGAACCAACAACAGGAGAAATATTAACGGCAGTAAGTACTCCGACATACGATTCAAATGACTTTGTATTAGGGTTATCAACAGACAAATGGAATCAATTAAACAACGATACAAGTAAACCATTATATAACAGATTCTTACAAAGATATTGTCCAGGTTCAACATTTAAACCAATAACAGCTGCTATAGGATTAACAACAGGAAAAATAACAACAGACACAACAGTTAGTTATTCAGGAAAAAGCTGGCAAAAAGATTCAAGCTGGGGAAATTATAATGTGACAACATTAACTGCATATAATGGACCTAAAAATGTAGCAAATGCATTACTATATTCAGATAATATATTCTTTGCGCAAACAGCACTACAAATAGGAAAAGAACAATTGACAGAAAATTTAAAAAATATAGGATTTGGAGAAAGTCTAGACTTTCCACTAACCTTAGCACAATCACAATACAGTTCATCAGAAGATGGACAAATAAGTACGGAAATAAAATTGGCAGATACCGGATATGGACAAGGAGACTTATTAGTAAATCCTATCCATATGGCATCAATATATTCAAGTTTTGCAAATGGTGGAAATATGGTAAGACCATATATAGAATACAATGAAGGAAAAGCAGAATATTACAAGCAAAACGTATTCACACAACAAGCAGCAGAAACTGTAAAAAACGATTTAATACAAGTAGTAGAAAATCCAAGTGGAACAGCACATGATATGCAAATTCAAGGTTTAACAATAGCTGGAAAAACAGGAACAGCAGAACTAAAAACATCAAGTGAAGACACAGAAAGTGGAACATTAGGATGGTTTAATTGTTTCACAGTAGGACGTAGCCAAGGAGATTTACTAATGATAGGAATGGTCGAAAACACACAAAACAATGCTGATGGAGGAAGTCACTATATCATTAGTAAAATGAAAGCAATTTTACAATAGGGATTAAATGTGAATTTTTGATGAAAATGCTTGATTTATTTTCAATAATAGTATTAAATTATAAAAATTTATAATAATAATTAAAAAAATATAAAAAAATTTAAGGTCTGTCCCCAAAATCCCTTCTAGGAGGGATTTTAAGGACCGTCCCTAAATCCCTAAGGAGGAAAAAATGCTACAATTAAAAAATATCACAAAAGATTACATTTCAGGAGACTCAACAGTACATGCATTGAAAGGAATTTCAATAAATTTTAGAAAAAATGAATTTGTTTCAATATTAGGTCAAAGTGGATGTGGAAAGACTACGCTTTTGAATATTATTGGTGGATTAGATAGATATACATCAGGAGACTTGATAATAAATGGAAAATCAACTAAAGAGTTTAAAGATAGAGATTGGGATGCCTATCGTAATTATTCAATAGGTTTTGTTTTTCAAAGTTATAATCTAATACCACATCAAACAATATTATCAAATGTAGAACTTGCTTTGACAATATCAGGAGTCTCAAAAAAAGAGAGAAAAGAAAGAGCGATAAAGGCTTTAGAAGATGTTGGTTTAAAAGAACAGATACACAAAAAACCAAATCAATTATCAGGTGGGCAAATGCAAAGAGTTGCTATAGCAAGAGCTTTAGTTAATAATCCTGATATAATTTTAGCAGACGAACCAACAGGAGCATTAGATACGAAAACTAG
>CAJFQT010000118.1 GCA_904419095.1 uncultured Clostridia bacterium
TATCTTTACATTTATCTTTATTCAAAGATTCAAATATCTCTTGTTTTTGAGTTGGATATCTTGCTTCAATATTAAGTGGCGAAATAACATCCAAAAAATCTTTTTGTTTCTCATTCATTAATTTATATAGATTACTTTCTTCTGCCAATCTTATTAATTTATGTGTATATGGAGGTTGTTTTTTTTTTGCTTTTACAAAATATGCTTTAAATATTTTTTCAATTACTTGATTACACATAAAACCAACATATAAATATCTTTTAGTTTTTAACATAGCTTTTGCTGTATCTAAATCATATTCTGCTAGTTCTTTCCAATATTCTACTTTGTCAAAATCACTAATTTTAATCTCCTCCTTATACTGTTTTTTTACTTAATTATGATAATATTATAACATAGTTTTTATAAAAAACCTATATTTAAATAAAAATTTATTTCTAATTTAACTTTTATTTAAATAATTTCATGTTCTTGCAGGATCAGGGAGACATCTTGTATCCCAATAACTGCCTAAAAGCGAAGTTTTTAGAAATCTATACAAAAAATGCAACAAGCTCTATCATCAGCCTATTGCATTCTTATTTCTAAGATGGAAAATCTTTTTCTAAAAATTTTATTACCTCGGTGGTAAATCATCTTCCATAAATTTAAAAACTTTTTCTTATTGTTCCATTTCTCTTGATGAAAATGATGATCTACACATACTATCCCAAATAGAGCCTCTTTCTGAATTTTTTTCATTATCCGAAAAAGTTATTTGAATATTAATTTCTTTTCTGTATGCTGTACAATGTTTAACAAAATCATTGTTGCTACATCCATATATAAACTACTGTCACAGTTGACTATTCTTCTTTATTTTTATAAATTCTATAAGATACTCTATAAGAAACGTAAAATATGACTATTGTTGCTAATATTAATATTGCTGGTAAAAAATCAAATACTATATTTAGCATATTATTAACTGGAAAATTTATATTAGATTTTTGTCCTACAAAAAATATACCGCCAACTAATAATATAATAATTGCTGCAACTATAAACATTTGAATCCTACCTTTTTCTGCTCCCCATTTATAAACACAAGGTATTTGGATTGCTTCAATAAGCCCTACACCAAAAATTCCTCCTAGCGCTACATTAATATAATCATAAAGACTAGGTATTTGCTTATCGATTATAAAGACTATCAAGAAACTGGCTATTATTCCAACTATCGCTCCTATAATGGTTGAACTTATTATAAAAACATATTTTGATATTAAAATCTCCTTTTTAGAAAGTGGGAATGTTAAAATATATCTATCTGTTTTTGATTGCTCATCATAATTAAAAGTTGCCATTCCAAACATTCCAAACCCTAACGTTAGCATAACTGCTATCATTACTCCTACACCTTTTGTTGTTTCTTGTGCAATTCCGGTCAACACAAATATAAGAATATATACAATTAAAGTCTTTTTATAACTTTTTAACTCTAGTAAATCTTTTGTAATCAAACCACTTATAATTTTCATTCTATTTTTCCCCCTTTATATAAATTAGCATGATATCATCTAACGTAGGTTTATCTATTATTTTAAATTCATATTTACTTCTAAACTTTGCTTTATCTTCAACTAAAACATCGTATTCATATCTATTAACTTTAAATTTTACATAGTCATTTTTATCTATTTTCTCAAATTCCGACTTAGAACACTTTACAATACCATATTTTTCTAATAGTTCATCTCTAGTTTTAGATAATACAATTTCTCCATTGTTTATAAAAGTAATATAATCTGCAATATGCTCTAAATCTGAGGTTATATGGCTAGATACAAATATAGAATTTCCTTCATTTTGGATAAACTCTTGAAAAATATCTAATATTTCACTTCTTGCAACAGGATCTAGCCCTGATGTTGGTTCGTCTAGTATTAGAAGTTTAGGATGATGCGATAATGCTACTGCTATTTTTAGTTTCATTTTCATACCACTAGAAAACTCTTTTGAAATTTTATTTTTAGGTAATTTAAAATCTTCTAAATACCTATAATATAAGTTTTCATCCCAGTTTTTATATATTTTATTCATTATCTTATTTATATCTGCTGGGTTTAAATATTCTGAAAAGAAAGCATCATCTAAAACAACACCAATATCTTCTTTAATTTTCTTTTCATTCTCTTTAATGTTTAATCCGAATATTTTGATTTCTCCATTGTCTATATTGATTAAATTTAAAATCGATTTTATAGTTGTTGTTTTTCCCGCTCCATTTTCCCCTATTAAACCCATTATCATTCCTTTTGGTAATTTTAAATTTATATTTTTTAATTCAAATTCACTATATTTTTTACACAAATTTTTTACTTCTAAACTATCATTCATCCTTCTATTCCTCCTCATATAAAATATTTAGCATTTCTTCAACTTCTTTTTTAGAAATGTTACTTATTTTAGCAATGGATACAGCCGTTTCAATTAAGTTTTCTATTTTTTTTAATTGTTCTTCTTTTATTAATTCTGTATTTTTATTTGCTACATAAGTTCCCTTTCCCTGTATTGTTTCCACATAGCCTTCTCTTTCTAACTCATCATAAGCATTTTTTGTAGTAATTACACTTATTCTTAAATCTTTTGCCAAACTTCGTATAGAAGGCAATAATTCTCCTGCTTTTAACTCATTAGAAACAATTTTATTTTTTATCTGCTCCTTTACCTGCTCATATAGGGGGACATTACTTGAATTACTTATTATAATATCCATATTCATTCCTCTTTTCTCAACTGTATATATACAGTATATACTGTTTATATACAGTTGTCAATAGCTTTTTTAAAAATTATTTAAAGCCTAAAAAATTCTATGCCAAATATCTTCTTAACATTGTGGTTGACTTTCCCTATTATGCCAATAATTTTTCATTTCATCACCTCTACAGACTATCTATAAAATTTCTCTTGTTGCTGTAAAAGGAATGGTATTAGTACTGAACGGAAAATATCCTGAATATCTCCACAACACAGATTTTGTCATCTTGACCGAAGAATAATCAAAAAATTGACCAGTAGTATTTGTTACTACTGGTAGAATCCTTTTTTACATAATAAAATATAAATTTAATCGTAAATTGTTCGAAATATTAGTATCTACAACTATAAAAACAGTTACTCCAACTTTATTATTTACAAAAATATAAATTGTTACTCTTTTCACATGACTTTTCTTATCAATTATTCTATTTATATTGAATGATAATAAAAAAATAAGGTCAAAATTATAACCTTAAATCTATTTACTGTCAAATTTACTTTTATTCTCTTTGAAGAAATTATAATAAATCTTCACATTCTCTAATTCATACCATTTCTTCGTTGTAACAGGAGTTGTATCTAAATCATATATTTTTGCTTCTGGAATTGATAATAGAAATGGAGAATGTGTTGCTATTATAAATTGGCATTTGAAAAATCTAGTTAATTCATTTATTAATTGTATTAATTCCAATTGAAATTTTGGTGATAAACTATTTTCTGGTTCATCCAATAAATATAAATTTCCATCTTGTAATTCTTTATCAAAAAAATCTAAAGATGTCTGTCCATTAGAAAATTCCCTTTCATTTTTTTCAATTCTGCTTTTTATAAATTTACTTTGGGTGGTTTTTCTAGTTTCAACTGAAATACTTAAATCTTCTAATGAATTATAATTAACAGGATTATATTTGTATTGAATATATTGTTTCTTTAAATCTTCTCTATCATCATTCTTTTTTTGATTATCTTTTCGTTTAGATAATATATTTTGAAATATATCTTCACTACAAATCATTTTGCTCCCCATCGGAATATTATTTTCAACATAATACTTACAATCATTTATATACATATCAAAGTATTCTGTTTTAACTAATTTATCTCTTCTTTTAATTACTTTTTTATCCTGATTTATAGTTTCAGTGATAACATTTAATAAAGTGGATTTTCCTGAACCATTATCACCATAAAAAATGGTAACATCATCAAATTGAATATTGTAAAACTCTTTTTCTATAAATAAATGGAATGGATATTCACTATAATCTTCTTTATCTAATAAATTAAATTCTTTTAAATAAATCATTTTTACCTCCTTTAACTTTTTAATACTTTTTCTAGTTACTGATATATAAACTTATATGGTCTTTTCTTTGATATTATATACTATTTTCTAGTTCTTTTCAATTTGTTAAATTTTCTTTAATTAAAGGGCATCTGAAAAAATTTCAAATACCCTTTTGATTTTAGCTTATACAATATTCATTTTTAGAGATTTGTCAGTATTTTCCTAATGCCCTTTGCCTCGTTTTCCTGTTTTTATCACAGATTTTTTTACATTCTTTTTGAAATTTTGTGACTGAAGCATTAGTATTTAAGACTGTTCCCTTTTTTAAGTCTTCTCTTGAAAATCTTGTAACTTCAATTGGTTTTGCTACTTCAATCATTTGAATCCTCCTT
>CAJFQT010000119.1 GCA_904419095.1 uncultured Clostridia bacterium
CTCCTTGTGTAATTTCAATTTGACTTTCCTTACAAACTATTTCTAGCCTTTTTATAATATCTTCATTAGAAATTCTTTTAAAATCAAAACGTTGACATCTTGATAAAATTGTTGCAGGCAATTTTTGTGGTTCTGTTGTTGCCAAAATAAATTTAACATGTTCAGGTGGCTCTTCTAATGTTTTTAGTAATGCATTAAAAGCACCTGTTGAAAGCATATGAACCTCATCAATGATATATACTCTGTATTTAGCCTTAGTAGGTAAAAAATTAACTTCTTCTCTAATACTTCTAATATCTTCAACACTATTATTTGAAGCCGCATCCATTTCAACTATATCTGTTAAAGATCCATTTAATGCAGCCTTACATATTTCACATTCATTACAAGGTTCTCCATCTTTTGGATTTAAACAATTTATTGCTCTAGCAAGTATCTTAGCAGAAGATGTTTTTCCTGTACCTCTACCACCATTAAATAAATATGCATGTCCTACTCTATTTGCTATAATTTGATTTCTCAATGTTCTCGTAATATGTTCTTGACCAACCATTTCTGAAAATGTTAAAGGTCTAAACTTTCGATAAAGTGCTGTGTACCCCATAACTTCACATCCTTTATACAATAAAAAATAGCTGAGCTTAATCTCTCTATAGAGAGCAATTCCACATAAAAATATCTACTTATTGCTGCTTCCTTCCGGACCTGACAAGATTCATAGGTTTTTATTGGATTACTCTCTATACAAAGATTAAGTTCATACTATCCACATTATATACTGAATTATGATTTTTTACAATAGTTTTTTTTAATTTTGTACTCTCTTAAAAATGTAATTATCCATATCAGTAAATTCTTTTGATGTTACTCCACTTGAAACAACATCATCTATAGGTAAATCTAAAGAAATAGTCGTTTGAAACATTTTACCTGAATCTAATAAAATATTTAAATCAAATTTTAATCTTGATTTTATACTATCAACATTTATTTGTGCTTTTGACAATAATTGATTATGTTGTATTTCATTTTCATTAGTCTCATATGTTGTAATATCTTGAATTCCGTAACGGAATGCTACTATTCCACCTTGATTTGAAATTTTCATATTTTTCAAATCCGACTTTATATCTCCAATATATTCAATTGAATTAGTTTCATTTTCAGCCGAATTTTTAAACATCATATCTACTTCTTCCACTTCAGGATGATAAAACTTTGTAATCCCCATTTGAGGTGATGTTTCTAATGAAATATTATTTATAACTACAGATTTTATTAGTTCTTCTTTATCATAATTTTCATTTTTTTCTATATATACATATATGTCATTATTCTCAAAAACATTAAAAGCAAAGTGATTATTAGCATCAGTAACTTCCTTTTCTTCTCCATCTACTTGACTAATAACCGATATTTTATTAAGCACAAATGGCATATTGGTCTCTCCTTCTACATTATATCTTAAAATAATAATTCCAGAGAGAAATAAAATTACTGCTATAATTACTATTACCATAGCTAAATGAAACATTTTTCTATTTGTAATATTTTTAATTTTTTCAATCATATATTCTTTCCTTTACATGTCTAATATATGATATTATAAAATATTTTTAGCTTTTTGTCAAAAATGTTTTTTAAAATAATTACTATATATTAAAATGAAAACACAAAATTTATATACTATTTAATTTAAAATATACTAGTTATAAGGAAATATTATTATACAAATGATGCCAATTAAGACAAAAGTAAACATAGTTCTATAATCATAAAATTTTTCTTTTTCCGTTCTGAAGATATAAAAATGTTCCAAGTCTTCGGAATTAAACAATATCTTTGTTTCTGTTCCAATAGGCACAGCTTTTCTTATTTTTCTACCAGTACTATAGTAGCAACCTTTAACCTTTTTCTTTTTATTATTTACATAGACTTCATAGATAGGTGAATATAGTGTTTTAAAACTATTAATACCATTTCCTCCACCGAGAAGAAGTATAATCATAACCTATACATTTTCCTGTAACCTCGATATAATTCAATTTAATAATGTTATGATACTGTGATCTAGGCATTAAAACAAAAGCATATATAGGTACAATTATAAAAGAAACAGGCACTAAAATCATACCATATTTATTTATAAATATTGCTAAACTAGAAGATGGATCTAATAAAATAATACTTATAATTAACCCAATAATACCTACCACTAAAAATAAGTGAAAAAGTTCTAATCCTCTATATTTATTTCTAGCAATAATAGCAATCATACTACCAACTATAAAAAGTAGTGAAACATCAAAACTAACTGCTAATAAATTTACTGTAATAGCAAGAATAGGTATCATGATAATAGAAATTAAAATATAAATTATTATAAATCTTTCTATATTTTTTTTCAATTTTAATTCTCCTTATATAATTATTCTAAATATTTTAAACCAAATTTGTAACCTGTTTTATTTTTTATTATTTCTAAGTTCCTTAAAAAACTGTTTCAATATATTTTCACATTCATTTTTTAATATACCGCCTTGAAATTCTACTTGATGATTAAACTTATAATCCTCAAGTAAATTTAAAACTGAACCTACAGCACCAGTCTTTAAATCAAATGCTCCAAAATATAATTTAGAAATACGTGATTGAATAATAGCACCAGTGCACATTGAACAAGGTTCTAAAGTTACATACATATCACAATCTATTAATCTCCAAGATTTCAATTTTTTACTTGCCTTTTGTATGGCTATAATTTCAGCATGTTTTGTCGTATCACATTTAATCTCCTTCAAATTATGCCCTCTAGCAATAATTTTTCCGTCTTTTACAATTACACATCCAACTGGAACTTCATTTTTTTCATATGCTTTCTTTGCCTCTTTTAAAGCTTCTAACATAAATTTTTCTTCCATATTAATATTTTAAATTTATCAATATTTTTGATATATTACTTAGTTATATAATAAATATATCAATAATATAATAAATCTTTCTCCTTAACTTTATTTTATAAAATTATATTGTCTTTATAAAAAAAAGTCAATATAATGCAAAATACTCTGAAAGCAAAACTTTTTATTATGCTTATTTTTTCTTATTTTTATAAAACTTCTCTATAATCTGTTCTATATCAGCACTTTCAACATCATAATATCTACAAATTTGCCTCATACATTTATCCATAATTTGTGATATCTTTTTTTGACTTTTTTTACCTTTATATTTTTTCATAAGTAAAACCTCCTCTTTCATAAAAAAAATGGTATTTTTTAAGCAAGAGTATTATCATATTTATAAATACTTCTTGCAGGTATTAAACCTTAAGAGATGAATGTTTTATTTTTCATCTCTTATCTTTCCTATATATAAGATGAAAAAAAGCATTAAAAAAGTTGCATTTTTTTGAAAATTTTTTAATTTTTTATTAATCTTATATATAAACACCAATGAAAAAGGAGGCATATAATGCACAAAAATACTTTATTTACAGGCAAAAATTACGGAAGCATCACAGTTCAAGTCTTCAAAGAAAGTACCACAAATCAAACAATTTTCTATCTAAAAGCTGATAATGACTCTCTACTTCCTGTTATGGATGTCTTAGAAGATACTTTAAAAAAATATTAGTAGAAAATAGCTTCTTTACTTAGTATTAACTATTTAGAGAAGTATTTTTTTTCCAATATTGTAGATATTTTGTTTTCCAAGTTCTTCGAACTATTATAATTTTGTCTACTTATTTCACTTTTTATCTCTTTTATTCTTAAAGAACATTCCTCCTTACATATTTTTAAATTTTCTAATTCTTTACGCAAATTTAATAACATGTTATTTTTCATTTTTAATTCTTGCTTGAGCAGTTTAATTTTTAGATTTTGGTTTCTTATTATAATTTCTAAGTTTTTCTTTAGCATATTTTTCTCCTTTCAATTATTTAGTTTTGCAAAACTATATGTAGTATATAAAACAACTTATTGTTTGTCAATAAATAAAAATATATACTATATAAATTTACAAATAGCATATTTTATAGTATAATCTCGTCAGAAAGGATTGATATTATGAATAGACTAAAACAATTAAGATTAGAAAGAGGCCTATTACAATCTGATATTGCAAAAGTTATTAATAAAACAGATAGAGCTGTTGGACAATATGAAAGAGGTGAAAGAGATCCTAATACAGAAACTTGGATAAAATTGTCTAACTTTTTCAATGTTTCTCTAGATTATTTATTAGGAAAAACAGATTCAAGCAAAAAAATAGATGATATACTGAATGAAGAAATGATTGGTATGTCAAAAAATGAATATGAAAAATTACCAGCTGAACAAAAAAAACAAATTCATGATTTTGCCATATTTGTAAAAGAACAATATGAAAATAAAAAAAAA
>CAJFQT010000120.1 GCA_904419095.1 uncultured Clostridia bacterium
GAAACAAATCAAAATGAAACTCAAAAACAAGAAGAAAAAGTATATCAAGCAGAAGTTGTAAATCAAAATGAAAATACTCAAAATATGCAAAAAATCAATAATTCATTTGCTTTAGCAAGCTTTATATGTTCTATGGTAGGACTATTAATATTTGGAATACCTTGTGGAGTTGCAGCCATAGTAACAGGAATACTAGGACTTGTAAAATTCGATTCAGAGAAAGAAAAAAATAAATGGATGGCAATAGTAGGATTAGTAGTAGGAATTTTTGATTTTATAATTGTAGCAATGTATAACGTAATGAGAACTAGTTCAAGTTTATTATAAAAACTAAAAATGAATATATGTTCATAATCAACAAATTATAAAGAATTTACATTCAGAACTTAATTGAATGTAAATTTTTTTATTTATATTTCAATATTTTGAACAACTTATTTCTACGTTAGATTATATTATAAATTTATTCACAAAAAATTCACAAAAAAATTAGCAAAATATATTGACAAGTGCTAAAAATGGGTATAATATATATGAAGTTAGCAAACAAATATAAAGAGTGCTAAAAACTAACAATTAAAACTAAAGAGGTGAAAAAATTGTTAGATGATAGAAAAAAGAAAGTATTACAAGCAATAGTTGAAGAATATGTAAATACAGCAGAACCAGTTAGTTCTAGCTCACTTACAAATCATGAAGACTTAAGCTATAGTAGTGCAACAATTAGAAACGAAATGGCAGACTTAGAAAAAGCAGGATATCTAGAAAAAACACATACATCAAGTGGAAGAATACCATCAGAAAAAGGATATAGATACTATGTTGATGAACTACTACAAGATGATAACATAAGTCTTGAAGAAATAAAATATATAAGTGATAAGCTAGAAACAAAAGTAAATGAAATAGAAGAATTAACAAAAATTGCAACAACAACTATATCAGAAATTACACACTATACAACAGTAGCCATAGGACCAGGCTCAGATAACCAACTAATACAAGAAATCAAATTCGTATTACTTGGACCAAGAATGTTAATGGCAATAATACTAACAAATAATGGTATGGTAAAAGAAACAATAATAAAATTTGATGAAGACATAACAGAAAAACAAGTAGAAACAATAAACTATATGTTCAATCAAAAATTAAAAGGGCAACCACTAGAAATTATAGATATACCATTAGAAAAATATCTTATAAATGAAATGAAATATAGTGTAAAAGTAATAAAACCAATAATTGAGCAAATAAAAAAAGCAATAACAGAAGAAAGACAAATATATCTAGAAGGTGCAAACAAATCATTTGAATTACCAGAATTTCATAGTCTAGATGTTGCAAAAAACTTCATCAACATCATTGATGAAAAAGACTTAGTAGCAGATATGTTAGACTCAGGATTTGCACAAGACATAAATGTATATATAGGTGACGAAAATGAAAAAGAAGAATTAAAAGACTTTAGTATAGTCACATTCAAACATAAAGTCGGAGACAAAGATTTGGGAACAATAGGAATTATAGGACCAAAAAGAATGAATTACTCAAAAGTAATTTCTGTAATGAAATACATTAGTAAAAAATTAAACGAAAAAGATGTTTAATAAAATATAAAAAGAAAGAAGGGTAAAGATGGCAGAAAAAGAAAATGAAGAATTAAGAAAAGAAGAAAGTAACCAAACAGAAAAAAAGCAACAAGAAAATAGTGCAGAAAAAAAAGAAAATTTATCAGAAAAAGACTTATTAAAACAAAAACAAGAAGAGTTAGACGACATAACAGACAGATATAAAAGAATATTAGCAGAATTTGAAAATCATAAAAAAAGAAGCAAAAAAGAAAGAGAAGGATTATACAATATGGTACTCGCAGATGTAGTAGAATCTATGCTACCAATATTAGATAATCTAGAAAATGCAGCAAAAGTAGAAACAAAAGATGAAGAATATAAAAAAGGAATAGAGCTAGTACTTAAACAATTTCAAGACACATTAAAATCAAAAGGAATAGAAGAAATAAAAGCACTAGGAGAAACATTTGATCCAGAACTACATGAAGCAGTTAGCAGTGTACAAGATGACACAAAAGGAGAAAAGGAAATCGTACAAGAATATAGAAAAGGTTACAAAATAGGAACAAAAGTTATAAGACATTCAATGGTAGTAGTAGCCAATTAGGGATTTAGGGACGGTCCTTAAAATCCCTTCTAAAAGGGATTTTGGGGACGGACCTTGTAAAAAATATAAAAATTAAACTAATTTTATTAAAGTTTTATGATTAATATATGCAAAATGAACAAAAAATAACATTAAAGTAAAAAAGTTATTAATTTTAAAATATAAATTTATTATGGGAGGAATTTAAAATGGGAAAAATTATAGGAATTGACTTAGGAACAACAAATTCATGTGTAGCAGTAATGGAAGGAGGAGAACCAGTAGTAATACCAAATGCTGAAGGAAATAGAACAACACCATCAGTAGTTGCTTTCTCAAAAAATGGAGAAAGATTAGTAGGACAAATTGCAAAACGTCAAGCAGTTACAAATCCTGAAAATACTGTAATTTCAATAAAAAGAAAAATGGGAACAGCAGAAAAAGTAAATATAGATGGAGAATCATTTACACCACAAGAAATTTCTGCAATGATATTACAAAAATTAAAAGCAGATGCAGAAAACTATTTAGGACAAAAAGTAACACAAGCAGTTATAACAGTACCTGCATACTTTAATGATAGTCAAAGACAAGCAACAAAAGACGCTGGTAAAATAGCAGGACTAGATGTTTTAAGAATTATAAACGAACCAACAGCAGCAGCATTAGCATATGGAATGGATAAAGAACAAGACCAAAAAATCTTAATATATGATTTAGGTGGAGGAACATTTGATGTATCAATACTAGATATTGGTGATGGAGTATTTGAAGTTCTATCAACAAGTGGTAACACACATCTAGGAGGAGATGACTTTGATAATAAAATAATAGACTACCTAGCAGACGAATTCAAAAAATCAAATGGAATAGACCTAAAACAAGATAAAATGGCAATGCAAAGATTAAAAGAAGCAGCAGAAAAAGCTAAAATAGAATTATCAGGAATGCAACAAACACAAATAAACTTACCATTCATAACAGCAGACAGTACAGGACCAAAACACTTAGATGTAACACTAACAAGAGCAAAATTTGAAGAATTAATTCATGACTTAGTAGAAATGACAGCTGGACCTGTAAATCAAGCTTTAAAAGATGCAGGATTAACAGCAAATGATATTCATAAAGTATTATTAGTTGGAGGATCAACAAGAGTTCCATGTGTTCAAGAAGCAGTAAAAAGAATAACAGGAAAAGATGCAGATAAAGGAATAAACCCAGACGAATGTGTTGCAATAGGTGCAGCAATCCAAGGTGGAGTATTATCAGGAGATGTAAAAGACTTAGTATTATTAGACGTAACACCATTATCATTAGGAATAGAAACATATGGAGGAGTGTTCACAAAATTAATTGAAAGAAATACAACAATACCAACAAAGAAATCACAAGTATTCTCAACAGCAGCAGATGGTCAAACATCAGTAGAAGTACACGTATTACAAGGTGAAAGAGAAATGGCAGCAAACAACAAAACATTAGGAAGATTCCAATTAACAGGAATTCCAGCAGCACCAAGAGGAGTACCACAAATAGAAGTAACATTTGATATAGACGCAAACGGAATAGTACATGTATCTGCAAAAGACATGGCAACAGGAAACGAGCAAAATGTATCAATAACAGCATCAACAAATCTATCTGACGAAGACATTGAAAAAGCAGTAAAAGATGCAGAAGCACATGCTGCTGAAGACAAGAAAAAGAAAGAAGAAATTGAAGTTAAAAACAACGCAGAAAGCTTAATCTACAATAGTGAAAAAACACTAAAAGATTTAGGAGACAAAATAAGTGGAGAAGAAAAAGCAAAAGTAGAAACAGAAATTGAAAATACAAAGAAAGCAATAGAAACAAACGACACAGAAAAAATAAAAGAAGCAACAGAAAAACTAACAAAAGTATTCTATGATATGTCAGAACAATTATACAAAAATGCAAATCCAAACGGAGCTCAAGGAGCAGATCCAAATGCAACACAAGCTGGAGCAGACGCAAACTCAAATGGAAATGATGGAAATGTATATGATGCGGACTACAAAGTAGAAGATGACGGAGATAAAAAATAGGGATTAAGGGACGGTCCTTAAAATCCCTTCTAGAAGGGATTTTGGGGACGGACCTCAAGATTTATAAAAAATTACTGGTTAAAATTTTATTATAATATGTAAAAAAAAGAG
>CAJFQT010000121.1 GCA_904419095.1 uncultured Clostridia bacterium
TTTTCATTAGTAAAAAATGCAAGAATAATTTTATCTTCATATAAGCAAATAACCCCTGAGAATAAAAAAATGATAGAAACTACAGTAACTGCACTTCTTAGAATAGTTAAAGAAAATGTTAAAGCAGAATATAAAAAAATTCAAAATTTTAAGTAAATAACAAATTAGTAGTTTAAAAAATAGTAATTTAAGGGGAGAATATGGATAATTTATTTATTAGAAAGATTTGGGAAGATGTTAATATAAAAGAATGGGAAGTTACAGCTCAAAATCAATTTGTAAAAGTAAAACAAACAGTATATATTCAGGATAAAAGAATAAGTGAAATTGTCGAGATATTATCTGATTTTATAGAAACAAAAAACAACGTATATTTTGAAATAGGAAAGAAAGAAGGAAATTACACACCAGCTTTATCAATGGAATTTAATTGTATTGATTTAAAAGGAAATGTTAATATAGAATTGGATATGGAAGTAGCAGATAATGAAGAAAGAAAGCATAGATGTTCTTTATATGTGAAAACTGATTTAGGAGCAATAGAGGGACTAATGGAAAATTTAAAAAACAATAATAATTATATAAAATTATATGAACAATAAATTCCATATTAAAATAAAAAAATGCAACAAAAATATAATAGAGATATTAAAATCAAGAATAGGTGATTAAATGTATAGTTATAAAATAACAAAATATTGTTTTAAAAATAAAGATAAAGCTGAAAAAGGGCACTAGATAATTCTAGTGTCCTTACCTATTTTATTTAAGACAAGGAACAATAATACAAGATGAATTAAAATCAGCAGAAGGAAAAGTTAATATTACTTTAATTTTGCATTAACATTTTCTTAAAAACCTCTATTTTAAAATTTATTATGGTATTATAAAAATGTAATAAATGCGGGGGAGGTGTTTAAATTGCATAGAATCGAAGCTTATTTTAGATTAGCAATAATCTTTATTATTATCATAAGTATTTTATATTTACCAATATTATTTAAATTAAAAAAGAAAGGAATCAGTCCAATAAGACAAATAAGCTATATAGGATTAGGAGCATCTATATTCCTTATAATATTTGCAACAATCCTATTTATACCAATTACATTTAAACCAGGAACACACATCTTAAATTTAATACCTTTTAATTTACAAGAGATTGGAATTGAACAGTTTTTGATAGAAAAAATACCTAATATTATTCTGTTTATTCCGTTAGGATTTTTTCTTCCAGCAGTATTTAAAAGTAATAGAAAAGCATATAAAACTATATTAATCATTTTCACTATAACATTTGGAATTGAGTTTTTTCAATATTTTATAGGAAGGTCATCAGATATTGACGATATTATTACAAATCTTCTAGGAGGAATTATAGGTTTTATAGTATTCAAATTACTGAATAGCTTTTGGGAAAAAACAAAATTTTGGAACAAATTTATAGAAAGATAAAAGGAGATGTTGTTATGAGCTTAATAGGAAACATTTTATGGTTTATCTTTGGAGGTTTATTTAGTGGACTTTCATGGGTTTTATCAGGAATAATATGGTGTATAACTATTGTGGGAATTCCATATGGTAAGCAATGTTTTAAGTTTGCATCAATGTCATTTGCACCATTTGGAAAAGAAATTGAATATGGAGGAGGAGTACCATCATTATTTGCAAATATAATATGGATATTCTTCTTTGGTATTCCAATGGCAATAGAGAACTTCATATTTGGTTGTATTTGGTGCGTTACGATTATTGGAATACCATTTGGACTTCAATTTTTTAAAATTGCAAAACTTGCTTTAGCACCTTTTGGAGCAAGAATTGTTTAAAATAAGGTACAATAAAATATTGGTATTGATAAAAAATTTTTTCTATGATAAGATAAGGCAAGTATAAAGGAGAAAAAACAATGTTAGATATAGAATATATAGAAAATGCAGCTAAAGAATTATATGAGCTTATGGATAATGAATTTAGTAAATTTGCTATAAAAAACGGTGTGATATGTAATTATAAATCATTTAATTTTGTAGCAAAAGAAAATGATAAGATTGTAGGAATAATAATGGGACATTCATACTATAAAGAGATTTATATAGAGAACCTTATTGTATTAGAAGAATATAGAAATAAACATATTGGAACAAAGCTTATAGAAACAGTAGAAAATTATTTTAAAAATAAAGGATTTGAAAACATTAATCTAACAACATATAATTTTCAAGCACCAGAATTTTATAAAAAATGTGGTTTTAAAATAGATTTTATAAGAGAAAATAAAGAAAATCCTAAACTTAATAAATATTATTTAGTAAAATATTTTAAATAGATTGGAGAATAAAAATGGATTTTAAAGATAAAGAATACGAGGAGATAAGTCCAACAGCAATAGTGACATCATATCCAAGAACCTTTACAGATATACCTTATGAAAAAGAAATATATAATTGGTTAGAAAATCATTGTAAAAAATCAACGACATTATATAAAAATTCAGCTCCAGAATTGGAAGCAAGATATAAGCAAATTAATAAATTATTAGATGAATCTGGAATAAAGCAAGTTATAGAAATAGCAGCAGGTTATTCTTCTAGAGGATTAATATATTCTCAAAAAGGATATGATTATATAGAAATGGATCTTGAAGGTGTTTCAAAAAATAAAAAAGATTTATTAAATGCTATCAAAGCAGATATTCCGTCTAATTTGAAAATAGTTACTGGAAATGCTTTAAGAAAAGATGATTTTAATAAATGTAAAGAATATTTAAACGAAAATGAACCAGTGGCTATAATTAATGAAGGATTGTTGAGATATTTAACATTTGAAGAGAAAAGGATTGTAGCTGAAAATATTTATGAAATCTTATCAAAATATGGAGGTATCTGGATTACATCTGATGTAACACCAAAAAAATTTATTGCATCACAAAATGAAGCTTTAAAAGGATTTAATAATAATGTAACAACAATTACTTCAAGAAATAATTTAGACAATAGATTTGAAGATATAGATCATGTAAAAGAATTTTTTGGAGAGATTGGTTTTGAAGTTGCAGAAGTACATAAATTCAATGAAGTGAAAAATGAATTGTATTCAATCAACAAACTAAATATTATTGATGAAAAAATTAATCAAACATTAGAAGATGCTATTAATGTAGTCATGAAAATAAAAGATAATAAATAAATATTATAAAAACAATTAAAGAGATTGTGTTAGCAATCTCTTTAACCGTATCAATCATTTCTTATTATAATAATCTTCAAGCCATTGTTTTAATACTCGATTATACAAAAAATCAGTCCATTCATCATCAACATCCCATATACATGTATGTAAATCACTAAACCAATATTCTACCATTTTGTTATTGGTACTTCTAGATTTTACATTAACGTATATTTTGTCATCAACAAAAGCTTTTGAAAAGACTTTCCATTTTGCATGTTTGTAATCAATATGTTCCAAAAAGGAAGCAATTTCATCTTTTGAAACATATTCTACAATGTTATGACTCCTATGGTACTTACAGCAACTATCATCATATAAATAGTAAATGGTTGAGCATTTCATCAAGCTAGAAGGTATCATAGATTGATTCCCAAAAGATTCTAATAAGAAAATAGAATCTTTAATTTCAGTAAATTGTATTTGTATAGGTTTTGATTTGAGTCTTAACAATGTTGCTAATTCAGAATTTTTAACAAGTATGATTGAATTTTTTTGACAAAGTTGTGTAAAATTTGAAAGAGAATAATTATGACCTCCAATATCTACACTTTTAAATATCATTTTTCCCTCCTTGCCATTTGGCATATCTAATCATTTTCCAATAGTTGCATATATATAAACTGTCCATAAATCAGAACAGGAAAAATAAGAAAATTTGCATATATTCTATCATGATTTTTAGCTTTTTTCAAGAAATTGCAAGTGCAAAAATAATTAAAGCATTTAAATCTTAATCAAATTTTAATAATTTATAAATTGATATTTAATAAATAATTGCTATACTAATCTTACAAAAATGTAAGACTAAAAACGTTGATATTAATATACTTTTAAGGAAAAACATGGTATAATATAGATGTTAATTTGATTAATAGAGGGGAATATTATGGAAGGAGTAATAAAATCTAAAACAACAAAAGATAAAGTAATAGAATATATAACATATATTTTTATATATGCTTTTCTAGGATGGGTAGTAGAAACAATTTATGCTTTATTCATACATGGACATTTTGTAAAAAGAGGATT
>CAJFQT010000122.1 GCA_904419095.1 uncultured Clostridia bacterium
TGTTTTAAGTGATGTTTAATCCTTCCAACTTCACACATTCCACTTGCAGATATTATTATGCTTGGTGTAGGATCTTCATTTAAAGCTTTTGATTCTTCTGCTGTTCTTGTGAATTTTAATCCTGGAAATTCAAGTGGATTTTCTCCTTTTGATATTTCTTTTTGTGTTTCTTCATCAAATAAATCCATATTCTCTTTAAAGACTTCAGTAGCTGAAATTGCGAGTGGACTATCAACATATACAGGTGTTTTCATCAATGTTTTATATTTCTTTCTAAATTCTTCATCTTTCCTTATATCTTTTAATTTATCAATTTCATATAAAATTTCTTGCGTTCTACCAACTGCAAAAGATGGAATTACAACTGTTCCTCCATTGTCTAATGTTTCTGCAACTATATTTAAAAAATCTTCTGCTTTATTGTCGTTTCTTATATGAAGTCTACTTCCATATGTTGATTCCATAACAAGAAAATCTGTATCTTCTATCATTGTAGGCTCATTCAATAGTGGTATATCATTATTTCCTAAGTCTCCTGTAAAGACTGTTTTTATTCTTTTTCCATTTTCTTCTACCCATAGTTCTATTATACTTGACCCTAGCATATGACCAGCATCATTAAATCTTGCATGAATCTCTGGTGTTATATCAATTATTTCATCATATTTTACTGGCTCAAATATTTCTAAACATCTTAATGCTTCTTCTGCTGTATATAATGGTTCTCTTGGTTCTTCTCCTTTACGTATCCTTTTTCTATTCTTCCATTCACTTTCTTGTTCTTGTATATGACCACTATCTGGGAGCATCAAAGCACATAAATCACATGTAGCCTTATGTGCATATATTTTATTTCTATACCCCTCTTTATATAATTTTGGTATTCTTCCTGAATGGTCAATATGTGCATGTGTTAAAAGCATAAAATCTATCTCTTTTGGATCAAATTCAAATTCCTGATAATTTTCTTCTTCTAATTCTGCTTTTCCTTGCCACATTCCACAGTCTACTAAAAATTTTTTACCTGCTGCTTCAATTAAATAATTTGACCCAGTTACTGTTCTTGTTGCTCCTAAAAAAGTAATTTTCATCTTCATCTTCCTTAATTTAAAATTTGTAATCAGTTTTAGTTTTAATACATTAAATAAATGATTACATAAGAAAATTTTAATGTAAATGTTTTTGTACTAATTTATTTTTTAAATTATTTATTAAATTTATAAAAATTATACAATCCGTACAATTTTATACAACAGATTTAATCAAAACAATAAAACATATTATTTTTACTCAAATATTTTCACTCTTTTATTAAATCTAATTTTTAGATCTTTTATTGGAAATGTATCTTTTAATCCAATCTCCACTTTATTTTCAAATAAATCCTCATCAAATAATTGTAAATAAATATTATCTTTTTCTTTGGTTAATTTAAGTTCAACATTCTCTAACTTTATTATCCTAGATGTAAAAATATTTCTTAATATCTGAAAATCTGTTTCTTCGTTCTTTGCTATTTTTTGTAATACTTTCATTTCTTGAGATTTTTTTATTATAATTTTAGTTGTTTCATCGATATCTTTTCTTAAAGTTTCTATTTCAATTATTTTCTTTTCAGGATTAAAAGGTAATAATATATAATATCTGAATTGATATATTAGCTTTATCATCTGTTGTTTTCCTTCTATTTTTCTTACTTGTTTTTGAAAACATTTTAAAAATATCTTTTGTATTTTTAATAAAGTTACCTCTATCTCCTTCTCAATTTTATTTTCATCACTATCTACAATTTTCAAAATTTCGTATTTTTGCTCTAAATCTTTCTTAAACTCTACAAAATAATGTGGATTCATCTGTTTGTTCAATTCATCTATTTTATCAAATAAAGTTTCTCTTTCTTTTACCATTATTTCAGACAAAACTCTCATACTAAATATTTTTTTATCCAATGGTAACTCTTCATTTCTTCTTATATACTCTTGCTCTAATTGGTCTTTATTATTAATTATTGTATCTATATTTCTTATTTCCCTTGTAATTCTATTTTTTTCAATAGTTAAATCCTCTACAAATTTCTCCTTATTTTGCAATTTTTCTATTTTATCATCTAGCTGTTTTTTTGTTTGTATAAGCCTTTCTCTTGAATCTTTATTGTATTTCACTTCTAATAATATTGATATTTTTGACAATAACTTTAATATTTTTTTTCTTTCTTCTATTCCATATTCTTCATCAAGTTCGTTTTTCAATCTATCATAATAATCTAGCATAAACTCTGAATTATTTATCCATTTTAAAAGAAAATTTTCTCCTAATAATATTCTCAAATTCTGATAAACCAAATTATGTGCTGTACTTTCTATTTCTCTTGAAAGTGTTGTCCATGAATACCCATTAAAATCTCTCATAGGTTCTACCATATTTATATTATTTCCAACATTTATCAAATTAGATAATGTCTCATCAATTATATAATAATCACTTTTTACTATTCTATCCTTTTTTGCTATCTTTGCAATGGCATATAAAAGTTTTCTTTCTATTGGATAACATTGTATTTCTTTCTTCCTCTTATCTACTAAAAATGTTTTATTTTCCCCTATTTGATTTTCTTGCTCTCTCATATGAATTATTCTTATGTGATCACATTTATTTTGTATAATATCTATATAATTTTGTATATATTCTTCTTTACTTTCTATATCTTGCTTAACTGTTTCAACATCCTTATATGCTGCTTCTATCTTATATAATATATTCAATAACATACTTCTTGCATTTTCATCATAATCTTTTTGTTCAATAATTGTTTCTAATTCATTGTTATAGTCTCGCTTGACTATTCTTTCTAAAAAATTATCTTTTTTCTTCTGCAACTTTCTTTTACCTTCTTCCGTTTATCTCTTTTTCTTCTTGTTTATTTTATATGATTATTCATATTTTATCAATATGTTTTATAAAAAAATTTAATTCATCTAATTGATTACTTCTACTCAACCTTAATTCTATAAAAAAACTAAAAAGGATGACATATAAATATTTTTTCAAAAAAAATTTTTTATAACATATTTATATATTACCCTTTTTAATAACTTATTTTTATAATATTTTGAATAATTACAGTTTTTCTGAAAATCTAGTTTTTATTTAATATCTAGTTTTATAAAAGTTTACCATTTTACTTAATATATAATGTAAGACGACTACCATAACTAATATTTCCTGTTATTGACAAAATTCCACTGCTATTATTTCCAATACCTATTTTCGTTACTTTTTCTGCATCTATTCCTTCTAAAGCCCAATTTAGCATTGCATCATACTGGCTCCCCCATATCATACTACTTTGTACAGAATTTTTACTTACAGTATAACTTTTCGATTTATCATATAAACCATACCATCCATTAATAGCACTATTATTAGAAGACAATGGAACTACACCTATTTTTGATTGAGCATTTCCAATTGAACCAGCTTCTGTTTCTGTTGCAGAAGTCAAATATGATATTGAAAACAATAAAAGAACTGTTAAAGATTTTGAATTATTCAGTTTAGCTTACGTTTTAAAAATTGATGTTAATGATTTATTAGAAGATATAAGAAATGAATATGAATAATTAGTATATCCATTTAGTATTTTAAGACACTAAATAGAAAGGAATCCCAAAAGTAGACAACCAGCTATATTAAGTTGATTTTTCTACCTTTAAGATTCCTTTTTTAATTATGCTACATTCTGAGCAAATCATATATTATATATTATCCTTCTTTACTTGTCTCCATATTAGACCCCATTTTTAACTCATTCAATTTTTCTAAAGTCATCAAAACTTCTCTTGGTTTACTTCCTTGATATCCAGAAATAACTCCTCTTTCTTCCATTTGATCTATTATTCTTCCTGCTCTTGCATAACCTACTTTAAATCTTCTTTGAATAAAAGATGTTGAAGCTTGTCCAGTTTCTACAACCGTTTGTATCGCATCCATTAAGAATGGATCTGTTTCATCGTCTTCTGCCTGCTCTTGTGCTAATTCTTTTTCTGTTTTGTTATTATTTTCGATACTTTCCAATATATCTTCATTGTATGTTGCTGTTCCGTTTTGTTTTACAAAATCTACTACTTTTTCCACCTCATCATCTGAAATAAATGCACCTTGTACTCTCACTGGTTTTGGTGCTCCTGATGGGAAGAATAGCATATCACCTTTTCCTA
>CAJFQT010000123.1 GCA_904419095.1 uncultured Clostridia bacterium
CTTGAATTCTTATCTAAAGATGAAAGTTACTTGGTTCGAAAAAAGGTAGCAACGAATCCAAACTCAACTGACACCATTTTAGATAGTTTGTCGAAAGATGAGGTATCTCATGTCAGAGTTGGAGTAGCTAAAAATCCAGCTACTTCAGGTAAAGTTTTAGATTATTTATCAAAAGACGAAGATGATATTGTAAGGTTTGAAGTAGCAAGAAATGAAAGCACCTTAAGTGAAACTTTAGCTTATTTATCTGGTGATAAACATCCTGTTATTAGAAGAAATGTAGCTATTAACAAGAACACTTTGCCAGAGACACTTGAGTTATTAAGCGAAAAAAACTATGATTTTGGAATTAAATATTTCGTTGCACATAATCCTAATACCCCAGAGGAAGTAAGAGAACATTTAATAAGAATTCTTCCGCAAAATGTTTGGGCACAAACTCCAAGCATCGAAATGCTTCGTAATTATTATGATAACGAAGATGATGATTGGGACTAAATCCCAAAATAGTAAGTAGCCTACAGTGTAGGCTATTTACTATTTCAATAAAAGAATTTTTATGTCAATCATTTTTGAAAATGTTCCAAAAAATTTAAAACATAAGCCCTAAAAATTTAATTTTTTAGGGTCAGTTTTTTAGGGTCAGGGTACTGGAGCGATTTTTAAAATTTGTTCTTCGAACACCATCATTTTTTCTACCCTTCATGTACCCTACGAAAAAATGATTAACTTTAAAAATCACTTTAAGAAGCTTTTTCTTCTAATACTTTTTGAGCTTTTAATAATTGTTATTCAACAAATCTTTCAAAAGATTGTCTTTTCCATGGATGTATCATTCTTGGAATGTATACTTTTTTGGGCTCTTCTGGTAATATTTCATCAAAATTCACAGACTTTGCTTGAATTTTAGGGATTTCTTCAAGTGCAAAAATACTATCTTCTACTGTGGCAAATAATTTTTTATCAAAAGCTTCAATTACCATACATTTAGTACCTTTTCCAAAATATATTGGAGTACCAACTGAATTTACAAGTCTGTAGTATTTCTTTTTGGAAAGAAATAGAATGCCCAGAATCAATTACTCTTCGTGATAAAATAGCTAAAGTTAAATTGATTTTTTGTTCAGATGGTTGCTTTTCAAAAACAGATTTGGTATTATCAATACATAGAGCGAACTTTGAATTGTACTTATCCAAGAAACCTGGTAAGAAGCGATTAGCTTCATCAATGGTTGTAATCTTGGCTAGCCGCCTTAGTTCAGAGATTAATCGGGTTTGTAGAGTGCCAAATAATCTCTCAACGCGAGGTTTAAATTCAGGAGTAGAGCTCGTTTCAATGCTAGTGCCTAATTGCTGACAGGCATAAGCAAATTGAGTAAGGGTATTATCCTCGTCGAGGGTAGTGCCTTTTTTTTGATACTCAAAAACAGTTCTTCTATCAGCTTTAAAAAGATATGGTATGCCGATATTTAGTTAAAATTTGATAAAAGATATTGTAATAACCATTAAGTGTTTCTTGATTATCAAAATAAGCAGCAATAACTTGACCAGTAGAATCATCAATAGTAGCATGTAAGAAAGTCTTAACATTACCAAACCAAAGATGTTCAGAAGCATCAATTTGCACTTCTTCGCCAAAGTAAAAGCATCTAGGCTGTCTAGGATGGGCATCTTCAATTTGATTTTTTTGTTCATCAGATAGAGCATGAGCAGGTTTTCTACCACGATTACCATGTACAAAAAACTCTTTACCATATTCCTTGTAACCAGCAATTAGTCTATTGATTTGTCTAATACTTTTTAAACCTAATTTAATTCTAGCACGTTCCTTGTTTCCATCAGTTGCAACTAATTTTTTAATAACTTGATATTTTTGATTTTCTTTCAATGTTAACACAACTTTTCTCATATGTCCTCCTTTAGATTAAATGATGATTTTAATTATATCATTTTTGGAGAACAAATATTTATTGGTTGGGACATTTTCTCATCGGATTACTTAAGACATTATCATAAATGAATCAGACAACAAAAGGAAAGATTTACATAAATTTGACTTTTTTTCAAATTAGGGTTATAATTGTATTGTATTTATTTAGATATAGGAGGTCTATTATGAAAGATGAGAATAGTATTATGCAAAAAGAGGATTTAAGAACTAGGCTTTCAAGTCCACTTGAAATAAAAAATTACATGACCATATTAGGCGCAACTTTTATTGATGATAATACATTTGTTTTAGATGGATTAGAATGCGAGGTTTGTAGAGAATATCAAGGAGTATATTTTAAAAAAGAAATTCCAAAAGAAATTAGAAATCAATTAGATAGGTATGGAATCAATTATTATGGTCATATTGTTTTTGATTTAGAAGCACTAACTTTAATACATACTATGCGTAATAATGAAAAAATAGAAGAATGTTTTGGTAATAATTTATATCAAGCTAGAAAACAAATGTTATTACGTATATTACAAGAAAGAAAAGGATTAGAATTTAATGGATCATTTAGCGATTTGGATCAAGCTGTGACACCTTTTTTTGGTAGTAATTTTGATGCAGATAGATTTTTAGACGAATGTGTTTTTAGTACTACAGGATATTATAAAAAAGACGGTTATGATAACTGTTTAAAATTTCAATGGAAGACAAAAGAAGACCCTGATACACTTTATGATATTCAAATATATGGTGGAGATAGGTTTGCAAGTACTATAATGTCAAAAAAACCTTATGATAGATTCCATCAACAAGTATATCATTTTGCCTCTTCTGGAAATCAAGATGGAATTATAAAATTTTTTTATGGCAATGATATTAATATAGCATATGATTCTGAAAAAAATCAAATTACAGAAGTTGCAAATCCTCATCAAAGCCAAACGAGAGGAGCTACAGAATTTGATAAGGCAAAATTATTAGCAATTGTAAAAGCTTTTCAAGATAGAGAATTATCATTTGAAAAAAAGCCTGAAAAAGAAGCAAGTGCAATAACACCTCAACAAATAGGAAAAGCAACAGTAAATGCTACAATAACAGCAAAAATCGAAGCTCAACAGGTAGAAAATGCTAAAGATATTGTAAAAGAAGGAGAACAAATAAGAGATGGTAACTAAAGAATATGCTATGGCATATACAGAAGTAGTTGAGATATTAAAACATGTATCAGATGAAGATGTAAAAAAAATTCCAGAAGAAAAATTAGAATTTTATAAAAGCAATATGGACAATGAATATAAATATAAAATAGACATCACAAAAAAATTTGAAGAGCAAGAAATGTCAGATATTACGAAAGCAATCTTAGCAAATATATTTAGAGATTATTGGGCAACACCATATCAAAAAGAAAGAATACTAGCAAAGGAAAAATATGATTTAAATAAATTGGAAGAAGAAAAAAGAGACAAATATAATCCAGATAATATATTTAAAAACAACAAAAGAATACAAACAGATAGTTAAAAGTAATTATGGGAGTGATATATTTATTATTCACTCCCATAATGTTTTTTCTACCACCTATCAAATTCAAGTTCTTTTTCGCCTTCTTCCTTTTTTATCTGTTTTACTGGATCTATAAGTGTATGTGTATCATGTTCAAAATCTTTAATTAATTCTTTAGAATTTCCAAAATTAAATTTAGTACAAATCCATTCTATAAATTTATCCACTGTTTTATAGAATTTATCAATAATTTTGTGCAAACGATTAGTTTCTTTCTCTAATTTTTTTACTTGCTTTTTATAGTCCCATTCTAAATCAAATTCTTTTTCTTTATATTCTGCCTTAATATTTTCAATTTGATTATGCAATGCCTTATTATCAGCAAGAATTTTATCTCGTTCTTTTTGATATTTTTCAACCTCATCAATAACTTTTGATTGTTTTGATAATTCCTTATGCAAAGAAAGGTTATCTTTGTATAATTCTTTAATTAATTCATCCTTAGGTTTTATAATTTCTTCTAATATTTTCTCGTCTCTTTTTCGTGAGAATTTACTAATATCAGTTAAATCTGGAACTTCTGGTAATTCTAATTTTATTTCATTTAAAATTTTTTTAGTATTATCAAAATTTGTAATTTTTTTATATTCTTCTACAGTATAATGCTTTCTATTAGTATCTTCTACAAACATACCTCTTTCTAAATCAAAACCT
>CAJFQT010000124.1 GCA_904419095.1 uncultured Clostridia bacterium
TAAATAAAAATATTTGTGCAACTTGAAGGCCAAACAAAGTTAACATTCCAAGAAATCCAGATTCATTAACTTTATTTTTAAATTCCATTTGGCCTTCCGATGTACTTAAATTTTTTATTACTGGAAATAAATATATAGTTATTCCTATTAAAAGAGCTATCACTAATATCATTATTATTATTTTAAATATTTTTATTTTCGTTTTTCTATCCATAAAATTCCTTCCTTTATTTACATAAACAATATTATTATACCATATTTTTCAAAAAATGTATAATTTTATAAAATAAAATTTAAGTTGTAACTTAAAATAAGCCTTAAATATATTTAATAATATAGCATTATAATATTAAAAATCTATTTAATAATTATTAAGAATTTATTAAGTAATAATTCGTATTATATTTAAAAAAAGCAAAAAGAAAAACTCTAAATAAATCATTTCTCGCAATCATAAATAATTTAATTTAATACTTTTTTTACTTTACAAGGATTTCCAACAGCTACTGAATTTGATGGAATATCTTTATTGACAACACTTCCTGCTCCTATTACAACATTATTTCCTATTTTTACTCCTGGTAAAATACAAACATTTCCTCCAATCCAAACATTATTACCAATTATAATAGATTTTCCATACTCAATTCCTTCATTTCTGGTAATATAATCAATTGGATGTCCTGCTGTATATATACCACAATTCGGACCAATAAATACGTCATTTCCAATAGTCACATCTGTTGCATCCAAAATAACTAAATTATGATTTGCATAAAAATTATTACCTATTTTAATATTGTATCCATAATCACAAAAAAATGGTTGTTCAATTAAAAAATTTTCTCCCACTTCATTTAATATTTCATTAATTTTTAATTTTCTTTCTTCTAAGTCTGTTGGTTGTATTTTGTTGTATTCATAACATTTATCTTTACAAATATTTCTTTCTTTAATTAACTCCTCATCTTTGTTTGGATTATATAACAATCCTTTTTTTACTTTTTCTTTTTCAGTCATACAAAAATCCTCCTTCTTTTTATTTTATATTATTATTTACAATTTTTTTCATTATAATTTATTTTTCTAAATTTTGCAAAACTTTTTATTCTAATTAGAAAAAGCTCCTAGAATAGAAGCTTTTTCTGTTTCAGGAAATTAACATTGATTTTCAGCAATTATAAAATTAACAACTTTATCAGCTTCTTCAACAAACGAAGCTATATCTTGTTTGTTTTTTTGACTCACATTTAAAACATTATATTTTTCATCTTTTAATTCTACAATTACCCCGTTATCAAGGGGGCATTTATATCTTTCGACATTTTCAGAGTCTTTCATGACAATTTCTATCTCTTGATTGTCCTTGTATGATGCAAGATGAGAATCTGTTAATTTTACAGTTTTTCCACTATATAACACATCAACATTTTCTATGTTATACAAAGTTTTATAAAATTTTATAATTTCGCTAAGCTTTAAATTCCCAGCAAAAATATTTACTTCATATACATCTAACATTTGCTTTACCTTTTTATATATTTCCAAAAAAGTAAGGCCTTTTCTCTTCACTCCAAAAATCTTTATGGTCATAGTTGTAGAGTCTTCATTAAGCACGCTTATATTAAGATTATTGGACTCTACTGACAAAATTAATCTAAACCCATCATTATATTCTGCTGAAAACTTTGTAACAGGATAGCTATAGACTGTTGTTTTTTCTTTTTCAGTCTTTATTGATAACTTCCTTTCTTCCAGCAACTCACCCGAATATTCCAATTCAATCAAGTAAGGTTTATCTTCATCACCATTAACATTAGCTGTAATTACTATACAACCAATTTCAGTAGTGAATGATTTTAAGTAAATTGGAACATCGGAAGAAATTCCTGCTTTTTCACACATTGAAATAAAAAGACCAATTGGTTCCTTAGTATCGGCCCATGTTATGATTTGTTTAACCAACTCTGCATCCTGAGTTTGTATTCTGCCTACTTTTCCAGCCAAAATTTGCTGAACATAATCATGAATCCACACATCAGATGCGAAATTATTTATTTTTTCGCCAATCGTCCTTCTAATTTTCCGTGATAATTTTTCCTGTTTCATTTTTTCTACCTCCTAAAAAAATTTGGTTTAATGTTGCTATATTAAGCATATTACAGTATTAAATTATACTATATAGAAGCTAAATAGTCAAATTATGAATTATAACTACTTTTTATCAGTTTTAATCTTATAAACTCTTCTCTATCTTTTTCATCTAAAATATTTTCTATACTTTTTCTTTCAATCTCATAATTTGGAATTATAACATCTTTTAAAGAATTAGAACGTTTTTGAACTTTTTGTATAGCAAATTCTAACCTATTTATAGTAGTAGTATTTTCTACTATTTTTATCATAGTCTCTTTTAATTTTCTAAAATTAGCAATGGCATTATCTAATGAGATACTTGTTTCTAATAATCCAAAAGGAATAGATGATGCCTCTTCCTTATATAATGTAATTGGTATATCCACTCCCATAACAGTTTTATATTTTATTTCCAAATTATTATCTATTTGAATTTCATTAGAAATTGCTTTTACTTTTCTAATACCTAAATCTACATTAGCATCTCTTAAAGAATTGAAAGCCAAATTATAAACTTCTATACATTGTTCTTTCAATTTTTCTCTTTCAAGAATATATTTCTCCTTCTCTTTAATTAAAATATATTTTTTCTTTTCTAGTAATTCCTGTCCTTGTTTCGATAATCCAATTGTTTTTTTTAATTTTATTAAATTACTTTTTGTAGGTAACATTGTTATCTCATACCTTTCTTATTTAATACTAATCACTCATATACCTTGCACAATAAACCATAATAATATTAAAGTTTGCTTAACTCCTCTTTAGGTAGAATTTTCAATATTTCAAGTGCCAAGTTTAAAGTTTCATCTATAGTTCGTCTTTCATTTAATGATTGATTTAAGAATTCTTTCTCAAATTTTTCTCCAAACTCTAAATATTTTTTATCTAAATCTTCTAAATCGCTTTCTCCTAGAACTTTTGCTAAAGCTCTCACATCTTGCACTTTAGAATATGAAGCAAAAATTTGATCTGCTATTTTACTATGATCTTTTCTAGTATATTTCTCACCTATACCATCTTTCATTAATCTAGATAATGAATCCAATATATTTACAGGTGGATTTATCCCTTTTCCTGACAATTCTCGTGATAAGACAATTTGTCCTTCTGTAATATATCCAGTTAAATCAGGAATAGGATGTGAAATATCATCATTAGGCATTGTCAAAATAGGTATTTCTGTTATAGAACCTTGTTTTCCTTTTACTATTCCAGCTCTTTCATATATTGATGCAAAATCACTATATAAATATCCAGGATATCCTTTTCTGCTTGGTATTTCGCCTTTTAAAGTTGAAACCTCTCTTAAACTTTCTGCATATGCAGTCATATCTGTTAAAATTACAAGTACATTATATCCTAGTTCAAATGCTAAATATTCAGCACATGTCAAAGTAACCTTAGGTGTTAGAAGTCTTTCAACACTAGGGTCATTTGATAAATTTTGAAACATTACAACCTTAGATAATGTTCCATTTTCATAAAAACTCTTTTTAAAATACTGGGCTGTTTCATATTCTGCACCCATTAAACCAAAACAAATTGCAAATTTTTCATCATCTTTTATATTTGAACCTGTAATAATTCTGTTTGCTAATTCATTATGATTTATTCCACTACCAGAAAATATTGGTAGTTTCTGCCCTCTTATTAGTGTTAAAAGCCCATCTATACTTGAAATTCCAGTTTCTATATAATTTCTAGGATATTCTCTCGAAATAGGATTTAAACTATTACCATTTATATTTCTTTCAACATCTGAAATAATTTCCCCAAGACCATCTATCGGTCTTCCGGCACCATCAAATATTCTTCCTAATATTTCTTTTGATAGTCGCAGTGTAAGAGGTTTACCTTTTAAAACAGTTTTTATATTCTTTATTGGTATACCATCTGTTCCTTCATATACTTGAATTGTTGTAATATCTTTATCTACAGTTATAACATTACCTAATCTAACTTCCCCATTTGGTAAA
>CAJFQT010000125.1 GCA_904419095.1 uncultured Clostridia bacterium
AAATTTCATGACTGAATCTTTTTTCTCCAGTAACTTTTCCAACTAATGTTAAATAGTTGTTTTCTAAATAATTTGTATCCAATTTTCTTTCCTCCCTAATTTTATTTTTCGATGGTATATTTGTCTTTATGCATTCTCTTTCCTACATTACTTATTATACTACACTTTTTTGGTTTTGTCTACATAAAAAGTTATTTTTTTGTTTTTTTTCTTTATTTTTCCATATTTGTAGGGATTATTTTTTGTTTTTTATCTTTATTTTTGGTTTTTGTTACAATTATAGTATAGTTTATTATGTGATAAATTAATTATATATATTAACTTAATTAGTTTTAATGCTTTTAGTATAATAGTTTTTATTGCTAATTAATTACTTACTTAAATACTTAATTATTTAATAATATATTAGATTTAGTATGAATATTACTATTTCTTCATATGGATTGTGTGGTTTTTTGTATTTTAGTATGTGTTCTCCTGATTCTAATGTTCTTCCATCGTTTAATACTAAGTCTCTTTGAACATCTACTAGAAGTTTTTCTTCTCCTACACTTGATATTACTATTGTTGCTTTTGAGTTGAATCCATATGTAATAATTTTCGTGTGTATTTTGTCTTCTATTTCTATTTCATTTGGTATGTCTGTGTTGCATATTAAGTAATTTATTTGTTTAAAAACTTTTGTTAGAGCAGTAATTTCATTGCTTAATTTATCTAATTTTTTCATTATTATTACTGTATCGAATTTTATATTTTGAAAATTTTCTATGTTTTGCTCTGTTATATGGAAAAATTTAAACTTTTTATTATTGTGTTCATTTAAAAAAATACTTTCTATATATGAATATTCGCTTTTGTCTGCTATTAGACCTATAAAGACCATTTTTTCCCCTCTAATCTTTTTTCTTGTTTATATTTTTTCCAGAAAAAAGTTTTTTATACTTTAAATACTTAAGTTGCTAATTTTGTATTTGTTTTCCGTTTACGTCTATATGGTAATTTTCTTTATATATTAAATCTGATATTGTAACTAGATTAAATCCTTTTTCTTTTATGTTTTTTATTATTGTGTCTAATGATTCTGCTGTATGTTCTGTTCCATTGTGCATTAAGATTATATCTCCTGAGCTTAATTTATCTTTTATTCTATTCCACATTTCGTTACCATTTAGTCCTGTATAGTCAAGCGTGTCTAAACTCCATTGTATTGGGATGTATCCATTTTCGTTTGCTGCTCTTATTACTGTATTGTTGTATTCTCCATATGGTGGTCTATATAAAGTTACTTCTTTTCCTGTGATTTTTTTAATTTTTTCACTGCTTTGCTTTATTTCTTCTACATTTTTTTCATAACTAAGTTGATTTACGTGTGCATGTGTATCAGAGTGACTTCCTATTTCGTTTCCGCTTTCATTTATTTTTTTTACCGCTTCTGGATATTTTTCTACCCAGTCTCCTACTACAAAAAATGTCGCTTTTACATTATTGGCTTTTAGGGTTTGCAATATTTGGTCTATGTCTGTGTCATTCCAAGCACAATTTATTGTTAATGCAATATCTTTTTTCTCAGTTTGTACACTATATATTGGTAGTAATTTGTTTGTATTGGCTGAAGTTTCTATACTTTCTTCGTTTTTTATTGTACTACTACCTATAAATAGTAAAATTATTACTGTTAAAACAGATAGTAAATATGTATAAATTTTTTGCTTATTAAGTACAAAGAACATATTTTTTACCTCCAAATTTAGATATTTAATTTTATGCTTATAGTGTAAAATTAATTCTTTTTCTGTTTGATTTAGTGATATTTTTTCTTTTATTTAGTGTTTTAAATTTTTGACAAAAAATAAACCTATGTTTAATAACATAGATTTATTTTTTCTAAATCTTCTTCTGATATATTTTAGATTGATGATAAATCTTTATAACTTACTTTTTTCATTTATTATATCCTTTCTATCTATTGTTTTATTTGTTCTAAATTTATTAATTTATTTTCTTTGAAAGTCATTTTTAATAAACAAGGCGATGTTATATCTAAAATTGTATTATTATATACTAATCTAACATCTTGATTTACTTTACACCAATTTAATAAGAAAAATTTTATTGAACCTCCGTGGCTTACAACTGCAATCTTTTTTCCTTTATATTCTTTTAAGATTCTATCAAAAAATTTAGTCATTCTTTCCCTTGTATCTTCTGCACTCTCTCCATCAGAGGTTTTAAATTTTCTATCTAATAATTGCTCTTGGGAAGGATCTCTTGTTTTTTTATCCTTCATAAATTCTCCTAATTCTTTTAAATTGCCCAGTTTTCTTTCATTTAAGTTACTATCTATATTAATAGGTTGTTTATTGTTATTTGCAATATATTTTGCAGTTGCTTTTGCTCTTGTATAGCTACTTGACCAGATAATATCAATATTATTCAATTCAGTATATTCACTTAATTTTTTTGATTGCTCTTCTCCTTGTACAGATAATATTTCTTTTTCATTAATCATTTGGGAATCTTCATTTGTATTTCTGATTCCATTTTCTTGAGTAGTTTCAGCATGTCTAATCAAATAAATTATAGTATTTTTCATCTTCATCAACTCCACTTTTTTCATATTATATCAGTCGAAGATGCTTTTTACAACAGTTATAACGGCTTGAAAATTTTATTCATTTCTAAATTCTTCTCTATAAATATCTCCTATAATATAAAAATCATATAAATTCATTAGAATATTTACTCATAAAAAATACACCTCCAAATGTTAACTTTTTTGTTTAACATTTGGGGTGCACTTCATTATTAGTAATCCCTTTAGTTATCTGTCCCCATAAAATATTTTTAATATTCCTTCATAAAATGGAAATTTTAATTTTTTAATTTCTTTTATAACTTTATCAACATTATATGAAATAGCTAACTGCTCAAAATTTATTTTGTCATCTTTTATATCTAATACTCCTGCATTTGCAATATTACTCTGCAATGGACAACCTAATGAGCCAACATTTATAAACCATTTATTGTCTCTATTATTTATACAGGCTACATGAGTATGCCCATATACATAAATATCAGAATTGACCTCTCTAAACATTTTTTTATTTTCTCCAAATGTAGGATTTTTTATATGTCTCTTGTATTCGCCTTCTTTATTCATCGGATAGTGAATCACAAATATTTTTTTGTTTTCTATTTCCATAATTTTATAAGTTGTCAAATTCTCTAAAAACTTTTTTGATTGTTCACTTACTTTACTATGAATCCATTTATGGTTTTGAATTTCTTCTAAACTCATATTTCTTTTATCATCATGCACATTTACTGGTAATCCATCTAATAAATATTTCTCATGATTTCCTCTAACTGCTATTAACTTATCACTCACTTGCATTAATGCTTGTACTACTTCTTCTGGACTTGGTCCTATTCCTATGATATCTCCACAACAAATTATTTTATCAATTTTTATTTTTTCAAATTCTTTTAATACTTCATTTAGTGCAATAATATTACTATGTATATCTGTTATTATACCTAATTTCATATTTGACCTCTAAAAATTAACTATTATTGTCTAATATCTCTTGTAAATCTACTTTCAATTGTACGATATCATTTGTTACTATATCCCAAATAAGATTTAATTTTATTCCCTCATAATCATGAACGATTTTATTTCTTAAATTTTTTATAATAATCCATTCTATATTAGTATATTTTTCCATTGTCTCTTTACTTATATTCTTAACTAATTCTCCTATTTGACTAATCGCAAAAATAGTTGCATCTACTTTTTCCTCATTACTTGAAAATGATTGAAAATCGCACCCATCAGTATATCTTAATGCTTTATCTATATATTCTATCATCTTTTTTAATGACATGTATTCTTTATTTTTCATATACAACAACTCCTGTTTCTTTTATTTCCTTGTCAATCGATGAATTTTCTATTATTTCATATTTTTCAAATCCATCAATATTTTTTTTCAATTTTTCTTCTATTTGGCATATTAATTTTAATAGTGCAAATCCTTTTAATTCTGAGTTTGTATCTATTATTAAGTCTA
>CAJFQT010000126.1 GCA_904419095.1 uncultured Clostridia bacterium
CCACAAACTAAAGAAGAAATCAAAATACCTGCATCAAAAGCTCCAGTATTCAAAGCTGGTAAAGCATTAAAAGATTTAGTAAACAAAAAATAATTTTAGATTAATATATATAAATATATGATCATATAGGGAAGCCTCGAAAAAGGCTTCTTTTTATTACTTAAAAATAAAAACTCATAAACTTATAGAAGTTATGAGTTTTTTAATATATAAATTAAAGATTTCTATGATTAAAAATAATAAGTAAACTAATATATATTTACAGATGTTATTTTAAATCTACTAAAATATGAACATCTCTTAATAAATCTCTTTTTACTTTGCAAGGTGCTTTCATCATCAAATCTTGAGCTTTACTGTTAAGAGGAAAAGCGATAACATCCCTAATAGAGTCAGAATCAGTTAAAAGCATAATCATTCTATCAATACCAGGGGCAATTCCTGCATGTGGCGGAGCACCATATTGAAAGGCAGTATATAAAGCACCAAATTTTGTCTTAACTTCTTCTTCTGTGTAGCCAGCCATAGAAAAAGCTTTAAGCATTATATCAATATCATGATTTCTAACAGCTCCAGAAGATAATTCTATTCCATTACAAACAATATCATATTGATAAGCTAAAATATCTAAAGGAGATTCATTTTCTAAAGCGTCTAAACCACCTTGAGGCATAGAAAATGGATTATGGCTAAATTCTAATTTACCGCGATCATTTAATTCAAACATTGGAAAATCAACAATCCAACAAAAATCAAAACGATTTTTGTCAATTAAATTTAATCTCTTACCAAGTTCACATCTTATTTCACCAGATAGTTTTTCAACAACACCTGGAACTTCCGCAATAAAGAATAAACAATCACCTGGTTTTGAATTAGTTCTTAAAAGCATCTCTTCTTTAGCTTCATCTGTAATGAATTTTGCTATTGGACCTTGGAATGAACCATCATCTAAAACTCTAAGCCAAGCAAGACCTTTAGCTTTTAAATCTTTTATAGCATAATCAGTCATACCTTCAAAAAAGCTTCTAGGCTGATCTGCAACATCATGTGCAGAAATTACACGTACAATTTTATTTTTAAAAGCATTAAGCTCTAAATTTTCAAAAATATCAGTGCAATCAACAATAATTAAAGGATTTCTTAAATCTGGCTTATCTGTTCCATACTTAAGCATTGCATCTTTATATGTTATCCTTGGAAAAGGATATTGAGTAATTTTTTTATCTGAAAAAGTCTTAAAAGTATTGTAAATTACAGGTTCAATAGTAGAAAAAACATCCTCTTGCGTACTAAAAGACATCTCCATATCCAACTGATAAAATTCACCAGGAGTTCTATCAGCTCTAGCATCTTCATCTCTAAAACAAGGGGCAATTTGGAAATATTTATCTATACCAGATACCATAAGTAATTGCTTAAATTGTTGAGGTGCTTGTGGTAAAGCATAAAATTCACCTGGATGTAATCTACTAGGAACTAGATAATCCCTTGCACCTTCAGGTGAAGAGCTTGTTAATATAGGAGTTTGAACCTCCAAAAAACCCTGTTCTATCATTTGATTACGTAAGAATTGAATTACTTTGGCACGCAAAATTAAATTATTTTTTAATTTTTCATTTCTCAAATCTAAATATCTATATTGTAGTCTTAAATCTTCTCTTACTTCCTGATTACCGTTAATCTCAAATGGAAGATTTAAAGATCTTCTACCTAAAATCTCAATCTTCTCAATTTTAATTTCAACTAATCCTGTTTCTAATTTAGGGTTAATAGTTTCTTCATCACGCTTTTTTACTGTACCATATACTGTTACAGAAGATTCTATAGGAATATGTGATGCAAAATCCACATCATCAGATTCACCAGAAGTAACAACCTGAGTTATTCCATACATATCTCTAATATCAAGAAAAACTAATCCTCCTAAATCTCTAATAGTTTCAACCCATCCAGCAATTTTAACTTTTTTACCAACATCTTCTAGACGGATTTCATTACATTTGTGTGTTCTGTACTCATACATAAAAATTCCTCCTTTTTTTGTTAAGGGACTTTTATAAAGAGCATCAAAAAAGTCCCTTGCATAATGCAGGGACGAAATATTTTCCGCGGTACCACCCAGCTTGAAAATTTGCTTTAATGAAAATAATATAATCTATATCTTAAATAATTCAAATTTATTAATTAATCTAAAGATAAATTTAAATCTAATAAATAATTAATAACAAATTTTCCACTTTAAATATATTGCTCCAATATGTTTCACTATTTAGGTTGACCTTCAAAGGCTTACAGCCGATGACCTTTGTTCTCTTTTAAGTAACTTCTAAAAGCTTTGTATTGTACAAGCGCAATTTGATTTTTATTTTATTATTTACATATTTTACAGAAGTTATAATCATTTGTCAAGAAAAATTAAAAATTTTTTTAAATCTACTATTCGTTACAATTCAGTCTATTATAAATTAGGCCGTTAGAAATGTGAAATTATAGCAATTAAACTATTGAATAAAAAAACAAGTTTAGTATATAATCTATATAACGAAAAATATTTATAATGCATTAAAAAGATAATACAAAAAGGTTTATAGGTATCCTACTATAAAAACCTAAATATTTATACAAGGAGTGGTTATATGAAAACCAAAGTAGTACAATATGGAGCAGGAAAAATGAGTGTATACACAATGAGATATGTTTATGAGAAGGGAGGAGAAATTGTAGGAGCAATAGATGTTAACCCTAATATAATAGGTAAAGACATTGGAGAAATAATAGGAACAGAGAATAAAGGAATAAAAGTAGTATCAAATCAAGAAGCAGAAAAATTAATAAGAGAAACAAAACCAGACATAGTAATAGTTACAACAATGAGTTTAATATCAGATGTAGAAGACGCATTAATGTTATGTGCAAAACTTGGAGTAAATGCAATAACTACATGTGAAGAAGCGTTTTTTCCAATGAATTCAAATCCTACAATTACAAAGAAGTTAGATGAATTAGCAAAACAAAATGGATGCACAATAACAGGAAGTGGATATCAAGATATTTATTGGGGACAATTAATTTCTAGTATGGCCGGCTCTACACAAACAATAAAGAAAATAAAAGGAAGTTCATCATATAATGTTGAAGACTATGGAATAGCTTTAGCAAAGGCACATGGAGCAGGTCTAACACTAGAAGAATTTGACAAACAAGTAGCATCAGTTGATAGAATTTCAGATGAAGAAAGACAAGCTATGATTCAAAAAGGAGAATATCTACCATCATATATGTGGAATGTAAATGGTTGGCTTTGTGCAAAATTAGGACTAACAGTAATATCACAAACACAAAAAACAGTTCCTCAAACATATAAAGAAGATATTGAATCATCTACTTTAGGAATGACAGTAAAAGCAGGAGATGCAACAGGAATGAGTGCTGTTGTTACAACAGAAACCAAAGAAGGAATTACTTTAGAAACAGAATGTATAGGAAAAGTTTATTCAAAAGAAGACTTTGACAAAAACGAATGGACAATAGAAGGAGAACCTACAACAACATTAGTAATTAACAGACCATCAACAGTAGAGCTTACATGTGCGAGTGTAGTTAACAGAATTCCAGATGTAATAAATGCAAAACCAGGATATGTTCCAACAGAAGAAATAGGAGATTTAACATTTAAACAAAATATTTAAATAAATATAGTAGAAATAAATTAATAAAAAATACAAAATGAAAATAATTATCGTTACAATTTAGTCTGAACAAAAACTAATTATCCACAGATTATTAACAAAATTTGTAAAAACAGTTGA
The DNA here is from genome assembly GCA_904419095.1 of uncultured Clostridia bacterium. GTDB lineage: Bacteria > Bacillota > Clostridia > TANB77 > CAG-508 > CAG-269. The sequence goes on from CAJFQT010000126.1 coordinate 3,813, forward strand.
TTTATCTGTATTTTTATGATATACTATTACTGTATTTTATATAAGTGAGGTGAAACTTGAATTAATTCAAGAAAGTTATGAAAAAAGAAGCAAAAAATATAAATAAAAAAGAAAAAAATACAGATTTTCTAGGAATGTGGAGAAATTTCTTTCAAGCTAAACCAAAAGAGTTAGAACAAAAAGAAGAAATAGAAAGCAGTAAAGAAGAACAAA
>CAJFQT010000127.1 GCA_904419095.1 uncultured Clostridia bacterium
TTGGTTTTTCTGGATTTTTTATTGAAGGTTCTTCATCTATTACTTCTACTATTCTTTCTGCTGATGATTGTGCTATTATTACCATTACAAATACCATTGATATCATCATTAAACTTGATAGTATTTGCCATGCATATGTAATTATGCTTGATAATTGTCCTGTTTGCATATCTCCACCAACTATTAATTTTGCTCCTATCCATGATATAAATAATATACATGTATATATTGTAAATTGCATTACAGGACTATTAAATGCTACTATCTTCTCGGCTCTTTTGAAGTTTGTGTATACCTCATTATTTACTCCTTGAAATTTTTCTTCTTCTGTATCTTCACGAACATATGCTTTTACTACTCTTATTGCATTTAAATTCTCTTGTACTACTCTATTTAATTTATCATATTTTCTAAACACTTTTTCAAATATTGGATGTGCTTTTGTAGCTATAAAAAATAGTATTACTCCTAATACTGGTATTGCAATTAAAAAGATTAAAGATAACTTTGCACTTATTGATAATACCATTAGTAATGCAAATATCATCATCATTGGTCCTCTTACTAAAATACGTATTATCATTTGAAATGCCATCTGCACATTTGTTACATCTGTTGTCATTCTTGTTACTAAACTTGATGTTGAAAATTTATCAATATTTTCAAATGAATAGTCTTGTATTTTGTGGAACATTGCTTTTCTTAGGTTTTTCGCATATCCTGCTGACGCTTTTGCTGCAAATCTTCCTGATAACATACCAAATGTTAGTGATAATATTGCTGATATTATTAGCAATATTCCCATTTCTAATATATAGTGAATATCACTGTTTTGAATTCCAACATCTATTATTCTTGCCATTAGAAGCGGAATTACAACTTCCATAACAACTTCTAGAATAACAAATATTGGTGTTGCTATTGCTGATTTTTTGTACTCTTTAACATAGCTTGCTAATTTTTTTATCATTATTTCTCCTCCTTCTTTTATTTTGAACTTTAGCTATATTTCTTAAAGTTCATCTTCCTTTTCTCGTAAGCATAAATTATGAGACATTTTTTTCATTATTGTAAAAAAAGTCTCAATTTCATTTTTTGAAATTCCTTCCGTCAGATATTGTTCTACCTTAAAAATTTCATTTTTTAGTTTTTCTCTTGCCTCTTCTGCTCTTGTTGTTAATTTTAATTTTTTTAATCTTCCATCATCAAGATTCTCTTCTCTTTTAATCAATCCATTTTTCTCCATAAGTTGTAAAATTCCCGCAACAGACGCTCTTCTCATATTAAACGCAACCTCTATATCTTTTGCATACACATCCTTTTTTTGTGATTCATCATAAATGTACAAAAGTATTGTTCCTTGCTTACCTGTGATTTCATATTCTGATACAGCTTTGTCCATTCTTCTTTTTATTTGTCTGGATAACATTTGTATATATCTCCCGACATCTCCTTCTTCTTCCAAAATTTCACCTCTCCTTTTTTGTTAGTAGCCTAACTATTTTAATGCACATTTTTTTATTTGTCAAGAGATAATTTCTTATTTAATGTTCTTCATAATTTTTCTCTAGACCACTAAAAATTTTCTAATATTCAAATAAATTACATTCTTGCAGAAAATAATTTATAGATCATGTAATTTTTCTACATTATTTCACATAAAAAATGACTAAATTTATATTATTTAGCCACTCATTAATATTTTTTAATTATTTAAGATTTAGAAATGTCACTAAAATATTTTAACCTTTCTTTTAATAATTCTAATGCTTTTTTTCTCGCACTTATTTGATTTTTCTCATCATTTGAAAGCTCTGCTAAAGTTTTTCCATTTTCCAATTCAAAAATTTCATCAAAGCCAAAGCCATTTTCCCCTCTTGGTTCTTCTGCAACATAGCCTTGAATTATAGCTTCTACAGATATTGTTTTCTTACCATCTGAAAGTGCAATTGCAGTTATAAAGTTTATTTTTCGTTCTTGTTTTGGAACATCTTTTAATTTTTCTAAAATTGCTAAATTTCTTTCTCTATCTGTTCCATTTAGCCATCTCTTTGTATGAACACCTGGAAATCCATTTAAATATTCTATTTCTATACCTGAATCATCTGCCATACACATTTTACCATCTAATAAATTTGCAATTTCTCTTGCTTTTTTCTCTGCATTTTCTTTAAAAGTATCTTTGTCCTCTTCAACATCATATTCTATGCCATATTCGTTCATTGATAAAATCTGATAGTCACTTAGAATTTGCTGTACTTCATTTATTTTTCCTTTATTTTGTGTTGCCAATATTATTTTTTTATCCATCATTTTCTCCTTTATTATAATACATCTTTTTTATATAATCCTAAGCTAAGTTTCAACTAATTTATATATTAGTAAAACTATTTTTGGGAAATATAATTCTAACTTCTGTTCCTATATCTTTTTCTGAATTTAATTCTATCCCAATGCCTAATTTATTACAAAGTTTCTTACACAAATATAATCCTATTCCTGTAGATTTTTGTCCGCTAATTCTTCCATTTTCACCTGTAAAGCCTTTTTCAAAAACTTTTGTAATTTCACCTTTCTTTATTCCTATTCCATTATCTTTTATATATAGTACAACTTTTTCATTCTTATCAACTGAATAAATTTCAATTTCTTTATTTTCTTTTTTACTATATTTAATTGAATTTTGAATTATTTGATTTATTATAAATATGCACCATTTACTATCAGTAAACACCTCTTCATCTAAATGATATGTTTTTACATTTATCTTATTTTGTATTAAGTTTCTTTTATTTTTCAAAATAGCATTATTTACTATTTCTTTTAAATCTACCTTTTTTACATAATAATCTTTTTCAACTGTATTGCTTCTTGCATAAAACAATGCTTGCTCAATATAATTTTCTATTTTATCTAATTCTTCATTTATACTAGATGTTACCTCTGTTTTATTATTTTCTATTATCATTTTACTAGTTGCAATTGGCATTTTTATTTCATGTATCCATAATTCAATATATTCTTTATAGTCTTCTAATGTATATTTATACTTATTAACATTTTCTAACATTGATTTTTCTAAATCTTGCATAATATCTTTTAATATTATTCCTTCTGAAAAACTTGCATTTTTTATAACTTCAATAATCAAGTATTTTTCCTCAAGTTCAGATAACTTTTCATATAAATTTTTATAATAGCTATTTTTTTTATAATATTCTATAAAAAACGCTATAAAAAATAGTAATAATGGAACAATTGCAATATATATTCTAATATATAGAGAAATTTCTTCTGCTAAAAGTAATATTTCTGATGTAACAATACCAAATAATAAAAAAATAATATATAGCAATTTATCTTTAAAATAACTTGTAAATTTCATTTCAGTTTTCATCCCTTCTAATAAACACATTAGAAAAATATATATCTAATATATATACAATCCTAAATTTTCCAACTTAATTTTGCTATATAATCTCTAATATATATCCTTGACCTCTTTTTGTCTGAATTATATCTTTTAATCCTATTTCCTCTAATTTTGTCCTTAATCTTGTCATATTTATTGTCAATGTATTATCGTCTATAAAACTTTCGCTATCCCATAAATAATTAATTATCTCATCCCTTGATACTATTTTTCCTTTATTTAATATCAAAAAATGCAATATCTTCAATTCATTTTTTGTTAATTCTATTTTTATATCTTCTTTTTCAATCAAACTTTTAGATATATTTAATATGAATTTACCACAATCTAATTTACTTTGATTTATATCTACATTTTTGCTTCTCTTCAATAACCCCGATATTTTAGCTAGTAAAATTTGGATGTTATATGGCTTTGTAACATATTGATCTGCTCCATTATTTAAAGAAATTAATTCATCAATCTCACTATCTCTGCTAGTTACAATTATTATTGGTACATCTGACGTTTTTCTTATTTCTTTGCATATGTATTCTCCATCAAAATAAGGCAAGTTTATATCTAATAATATCAA
>CAJFQT010000128.1 GCA_904419095.1 uncultured Clostridia bacterium
AATAAAAAAATAAATAAAAAAATAAATAAAAAAATAAATAAAAAAATAAATAAAAAAATAAATAAAAAAATAAATAAAAAAATAAATAAAAAAATAAATTCAAGGCTTAAAAAAATCCTTGAATTTATTTTTCTATTTAAATAATTCTTTTTTAATTTCTTTTAATTCTTTCTCACTTATATTAGTAATTTTTAAAATAATTTTATCTTTTATATTATTTTTTATCATTTGTTTTATTATTTTTTTTCTTTCTTGAGAAATGCCTTGAGAAAGTCCCTTGGAAATACCAGAGTTAAAACCTTTTTTATATTCTTCTTCTCTAGATTTTTGTATTACTTCTTCAATTATCATTTTATTTTCACTTCCTTCATTTATTTTTAACATTTCAATACTTTTTAATATGGCTTTTTTATCTATATTTTTAGATAATATACTATATAAAACACTTTTGAAAATATTTATTTCATATTTTTCTATGTTAGCATTTGTTATTTCTTTTGTTATTTCTATCAGTTCTTTTTCAGTTTGTACTTTTTCTAAGAGCATAATTTTATATAATATTCCATTTGTTTTTAATAATTCTTTTTTTGTAAATGAATTAATATCTATTAAATTATAATTAATAAATGATTTGGATTTATATCCCATAAGTTTTTCTTGATTTTCTTCTAAATACTTTTTGTGATTCCATTTTTCTTTTCCAGTATATAAAACAATAGGGTAAACTAGTGGAAGCTTATAATTCTTATTTTTTATATGTTTTTCATCTATTGCACTTTTCATAATCAATATGCAATATTCTGCTATTCTAAATGGCATTGAATAATCAATTGTTGATTGATGTTCTATTAAAAAAAATATTTTTTTATTTTTTATTTTATATATTATATCTGAAATTCTGTTTTCCATATATCGTGTTACAAAACTGTTGGTATATATTTCAATATCTTTTTCTGTTATTTTATATTCTGGATTTTCAATTTCAAGAACTTGATTTATTAAATTAAGAACTTCACTTTTTTTACTTAATATCATTTTGTAAATTTTATCGTGTGGAAAAGATATATTATCATTATTTTCTAAATTATAATTTGTTTTTTCTTCATTAAGATTATTATCTATTTTTTCATCATTTATTGGATATTTATTTTTCAAAAATAGATTAGAGAATGTATTTTTACATTTTAAATAATCTGTATATGTAAAAGTCTTAATATTCAATTAATACCTCCTTTCATTTTTTTACTGATTGAATAATAAATTTGAATTGTAAATGTGAGAGAAATACAAGAAAAATAAAAATTAGAAAAAATTTAAAAAATATAAAAAATTATATATAAATATATGACATACGCCATTACAAAAAATATAGATAAATCAATAGTATTATTTGAAATAAAAAAATTTATTATTATAATAGTATCATAATTTAGTATATTTGTAAATGATTTTTTATCGCAAAAAATGACAAAATACGACAAAAGGATACAAGAAAAATACTTTATTACAAAACAAAATAAATTTTATTGACTTCTAAATTTATTATTTATATAATATTTTAAAATTAAAAATATCAAAAAGAAAAGTGAGTTATAGTATGAAATATTTAATCAATAGTTTAAAAAATATTACAATAGAAAATAAAAATAAAATAAAAAAATTGATATTAGTATTAGGCATATTTAGTCTTTTGGCAACCCTAATTACAGGCTTTTTTATGCTAGAAGGAATTAGTAAAATAATAGTGATTTCAACAATAGCAATTGTACAATTTATATTTTTGATAAAAATAATTTTAATAATTAAAAATCAAAAAGATGAAAACAATGAGAATTTTGAAATAAAATATGATCCTCTATTAACATATTTTTTAAAAAATCAAACTATGGATAATGTAAAAAGTATTGATAAATTAATTTTTTCAGAGTTAATGGATTTATCTAGAAGAGGTTATGTAGAGATAACTAAAAAAGATAATGATGAAATATTTAAATTAAAATCAAAAGATAAATTTATCAGAATGAATGGTTTAGAAAATATAAATAATAAGCAAATAGAATTATACTCTTCAGCAGAAATACCGGCATATGAAAATTTATTTGTGACAAAAATATTATTTCCATTTGATGATGAAATGACTAAAAACGATATTTTTAAGAAAATTAAAGAAGGATATTATGCAGAACGTATGGAAATGTGTGCTTTGGCTATGGAGAAAATGTTTGTTTACTTCTTAGAAAAAAATAATATGGTTATTTCTGAAAATTCTTTTAATATTTTTGCAGGAATTTTATCTATTAATATTGTTATTACTTTGTTTGAGTTTATTATGATGGGGACTTTCAATATTTTATTACTATTATCAAATGTTATGGTTATAATTTTGGATATTTTATTACTAAAAAATGAAAAAATATTTTCATATAGATTTAATGATGATGTTAGTATATATATTAGCAACTTAGAAAAATATGTAGATAGTATTAATGATTTGGAAAAAGAAAATTTATCAAAAAAAGATGAGATTATAATAGAATTATTTAAGTAGAAAGATAAAATATAATAAATATATAGATATAAAAGATAAAACACTAGAAATTATATAAATCTAGTGTTTTATCTTAGGAATCTAAATTATTAAATTACTTGAAAAACTGCTAAAACTATAGTATAATATTTGAAGATTTTAATTATAAGGAGAGTTGTTATGTTTGATAAATTAGATGCAGTAGAAAAAAGATATGAAGAATTAACTAAATTAATTAGTGACCCTGAAGTAATATCGAACCAATCAGAATGGCAAAAAGCAGTAAAAGAACATGCAAGTATAGAAGAAGTTGTTTTAAAGTATAGAGAATACAAAAAAACAAAGCAAGAGATGGAAGATGCTAAGGAAATGATGGAAGATAAGGAATTAAAGGAATTAGCAGAAGCTGATTATTATGAGTCAAAAGAAAAATTACCTAAAATTGAAGAGGAATTAAAATTACTATTAATTCCAAAAGATCCGGATGATGATAAAAATATTATATGTGAAATACGTGCAGGAGCAGGAGGAGAAGAAGCTGCATTATTCGCTGGAACATTATTTAGAATGTATACAATGTATGCTGAAAAGAAACATTGGAAAGTTGAAGTATTAAACGAAAATGAAACAGGACTTGGTGGATATAAAGAAATATCATTTATGGTTACGGGTAAAGGTGTTTATAGTCGTTTGAAATTTGAAAGCGGAGTACATCGTGTACAAAGAGTTCCAGATACAGAAAGTAGTGGAAGAATCCATACATCAACTGCAACCGTAGCAGTTTTGCCTGTTGTTGAAGATGTAGAGATAGAAATAAATCCAGCAGATATAAAAATGGAAGTATTCCGTTCATCAGGAGCAGGAGGACAACATATAAATAAAACATCATCTGCTGTTAGATTAATTCATGAACCAACAGGAATTGTTGTGGAATGTCAAACAGAGCGTTCTCAATTCCAAAATAGAGATAATGCTATGAGAATGCTTAGAACAAAATTATATGAAATAGAAAAACAAAAACAAGATAGTGAAATATCAAATGCAAGAAAATCACAAGTAGGGTCTGGAGATAGAAGTGAAAAAATAAGGACATATAATTATCCTCAAGGAAGAATTACAGACCATAGAATTGGTATGAGTATTTATCAGATGGAAAATTTCTTGAATGGAGATTTAGATGAAATGATAGATAATTTAATTGCGGCAGATAGAGCTGAAAAATTGAAAGGTGAAGATGAAGAATAGAAAATTCTTTAAAATTTGCTAATATTATTTTTTTAAATAAATAGAAAAAATAATTGTAATAAACAAAAACTTCTTAAAATAAACTAAAATAAAGAATATTTTAAGGAGTTTTATTATGAGTGAAATATTGAGAACTACTCTAATAGGATTATTTTTTGGAACATTTGGAACAACTATTGGAGGAATTTTAGGAGTTATAGTAAAAAAGAATTCTAATAAAT
>CAJFQT010000129.1 GCA_904419095.1 uncultured Clostridia bacterium
TGAGCATATAAGTAATATTTTTAAAGAAGGAGAACTAGATGAAAAAACTTCTGTCGGAATTTCCGACAAAAGTACAGGTGAAAGAAGATCAAAAATATATAATTTAGATGTAATTATAGACTTAGTAATGAATTTTCTAAATAATGAATAAGGAATCTAAGACAAATTACAATTGACTAATCTATTTATATATGATATTATGTATATCGTAAATCATAGGCATATAATAGTAATTAACTATTATAAAAACAAATCATTATGGAGGATAAGATAATGAAAACAAAAGAAGCACGGAGAAATCTATTAATAATGGTAAGACAGGGCAATCCAAGAGCTGAAAGCTTCTTACAAGCAGTAGAAGTAAATATTTGGATGTTTTCAAATGACCCAGAAGCCATGGACAAAAATGCATCTGCAAAAACAAGATATAAAGAATTATTAATAAATTCTAATTTGTTTCCAGAAGAAAGAAAAAAAGTTGAAATTTAAATTGCAGATAGGCAAATGAGGATTTAGAAAAAAATCTAAATCCTCAAAAAAACTATACAAGGAGAGAAAAATGTATTTAATTGTAGGATTAGGAAATCCAGAAGAACAATATTCTAACACAAGGCACAATATGGGATTTGACACAATAAATGAACTAGCAAAAAGGCATAGTCTAAAAATAGAAAAAAGTAAATTTCAAGGACTATATGAAAAAGCTAAAATAGAAGAAAAAGATGTAATTTTATTAAAACCTCAAACATATATGAATTTAAGTGGAAATTCAATAAAACAAGTAATGGACTTTTACAAAATAGAAGCAAAAAAATTAATAGTAATATATGATGATATGGATATTGAAAAAGGAGTAATAAAACTTAGAAAAAAAGGCGGTCCAGGATCTCACAATGGAATGAAATCAATTATAAATAATATCCAAACAACAGAATTTCCGCGAATAAGAATAGGAATAGGAAAACCAGAATACTTGTTAGACAAAATAAATTATGTCATAGGTCCAATACCAAAAAGCGAAAGAGAAATTTTAGATAAAGGAATAAAAAAAGCAACAGACGCAATAGAAGACATCTTATTAAATGGGATGGATTATGCAATGAATAAATATAATTAAAATAGGAAGGATTTAAATAAATGATAGAAATATTAATTACAAAAAACAAAAATCAAGAAAAAATAGCATTAGTAGAAAATGGAATACTAATAGAATATTACGAAAACAATGAAAGCACAGAGCGAAAAGAAGGAAATATATATTTAGGAAAAGTAAAAGACATTATAAAAGGAATGCAAGCAGCATTTATTGACATAGGAACAGAAAAAAATGCTTTTATACATTTAAAAGATATATTGCCAAAAATAGATGAAACAAAAGAACAATTAAACACAGAAACAGATATAAAAGACATAGTAAAAAAAGGACAAAATCTATTAGTGCAAATAAAAAAAGATAGTAATGAACAAAAAGGAGCAAGAGTATCAACACACATAAATTTGCCAAGTAAATATATAGTATTAATGCCAAATACAAATATTATAACAAATTCACAAAAAATAGAAAGCAAAGAAGAAAAAGAAAGACTATATAAAATTGTAAAAGAAAACATTAACCCTAAAAATGGAGCAGTAATAAGAACAGCAGCAGAGGGAAAAAATGAGGAAATAATAGAAAACATAAAAAAAGTAGAAAAAACATGGCAAGAAATAGAAAAAGATTATGAAAAAAGGACAAAAGAAAAAGAACCAGAAGTAGGTCTAATATACAAAGCAGAAGACATTATATATAAAATGTTAATAGATTTAGCAGAAAAAAATATAACCAAAATAATTATAGACAATGAAGAAAAATATCAAGAAATAAAAGACTTTATAAAAAAAGACAATCAATTAAAAAATATAAAAATAGAAAAAACAGAAGAAAAAGATTTATTCAGTACATATGACATAGAAAAACAAATAGAAAAAATACAAAAAAGAAGAATATGGCTTAAAAGTGGAGGATTTATAACAATAGACAAAACAGAAGCACTTACAGCAATAGATGTAAACACAGGAAAATTTACAGGAAACAAAGACTTAGAACAAACAATATACACAGTAAACCGAGAAGCAACAATAGAAATTGCAAAACAAATAAGACTAAGAGACATTGGAGGAATAATAATAATAGACTATATCGATATGCACAAACCAGAAAACAAGCAAAAAATAGAAGAATTACTAAAAGAAAAATTAAAAGAAGATAGAAGTAAAACACAAGTTGAAGGATTTACGAAACTAGATTTAATGGAAATGACAAGAAAACATATATGTAGTCATCAATAAAGCCATATCACAAAGAATAAATCATAAAGATAATAATTTTTTTAATAAGTAAAGTAAAATATTAGTAAGCAGTAAAATTTAATAGATAACGGAAGAATGATTGGAAAATTTAAGAAAAATAACTTTGAAATGTAAATAACCCCAAAGACAATGTTAGTAAACAGGAAAGAAAAGAAAAAAAGAAAAAGATAAAAAATTCAAGTAATTTAATAGATAGGAGAAATAAAAGTGAAAGTTGGATTTGTATCATTAGGATGTAGTAAAAATTTAATAGACACAGAAATAATGATTGGAAAATTTAAAAAAAATAACTTTGAAATAGTAAATGACCCAAAAAATGCAGAAATAATAATAATAAATACTTGTGGATTTATAGACTCAGCAAAAGAAGAGGCAATTAATACAATACTAGAAATGGCAGAATATAAAAAACAAAGATGTAAATATTTAATTGTAACAGGATGTTTAGTACAAAGATATTACAAAGATTTAATAAAATTACTACCAGAAGTAGACCTATTTATTAAATTAGAAGATTATGATAATTTTTGGGAAATAGTAGAAGAACTAGTAAGAAGAAATATAGCCATAAAAACAAAGCAAAAATTAAGTAACAAAATATCTGAAATGAAGCCACTACCAATGGCAACATACGAAGAATTTATGGAAAGAGTAGTAACAACAGGGAAAAATTATGCATATCTAAAAATAGGTGAAGGATGTAGTAACAGGTGTACATACTGTGCTATTCCATATATAAGAGGACCATTTGTAAGCAGAAAAAAGGAAGACATATTAAAAGAAGCGGAAATGCTTGCCAAAAAAGGCATAAAAGAAATAATAATAATAGCACAAGACACGACTAAATATGGAATAGACATATATGGAGAAAGTAAATTAGCAGAATTATTAGAAGAAATAAGTAAAATAGAAGGAATCAAATGGATAAGATTTTTATATTCATATCCAGAGGGAGTAACAGACGAGCTTATAGAAACAGTAGCAAACAACCCTAAAATTGCAAAATATTTTGACATACCAATACAACACATATCAAACAATATATTAAAAAAGATGAATAGAAAGACATCAAAAGAACAAATAGAAAACCTAATCAAAAAAATAAGAAAACAAATACCAGAAGTAATATTAAGAACAAGCCTAATAGTAGGATTCCCAGGTGAAACAGAAGACGACTTTAAAGAGCTACAAGAATTTGTAAAAAGAGCGAGATTTGATAAACTTGGAGCATTTATGTACTCAAAAGAAGAAGGTACACCAGCAGCTAAATTACCAAATCAAATACACGGAAACACAAAAAAATCAAGATATAACAAAATAATGAAAGAACAACAAATAATATCAAAGCAAAATTTAGAAAGCAAAATAGGGAAAATATATGAAGTATTAGTAGAAGAAAAATCATTTGATGGAAAATATTATATAGGAAGAACAAAGCAAGATGTCCCAGAAATAGATGGAATAGTGTATGTACAAAATAACAAAGAAATAAATCAGAATGAGATATTAAATCAAATAATCAAATGTAAAATAATAGATGTAAGTGATTATGATTTAATTGGGGAAGGGATTTAGGGACGGTCCTTAAAATCCCTTCTAGAAGGGATTTTAAGGACCGTCCCCAAATCCC
>CAJFQT010000130.1 GCA_904419095.1 uncultured Clostridia bacterium
AAGAAACAACAACACCAGTAGAATCAGCTCCAGAAGAAGCACCAGCAGTAGAAACTGAAAATGTAACAGTACAAGAAGTTGTTGATACTGTAAAAGAAGAACCAGTAGAAGACAAAAAAGAAGAACCAGTAGAAGACAAAAAAGAAGAACCAGTTGAGAATAAAGAAGCTGAAAAAGAAGAAAAAAAAGCGGAATAATATAAAGATAATGAATAAGCACTTAGTATAAAGTGAGTATTCATTATTTTTTTATTTTACTAATAAATATAACTTGCAAAAAATAAAACATATGATATAATAAGAACATAAGTTCAAAAGAAAAGAGGAAAAAAATGAGAATATTAGGAATAGACCCAGGATTTGCAATAACTGGATATAGTATAATAGATTATATAGGAAACAAATTTAAACTAGAAACATCAGGAGCAATACTAACAGAAGCAAAAACATCATTTCCTTTAAGACTAGAAAAAATAAACAAAGAATTAGACGAAATCATAACAACATATAATCCGGAAGCAATGGCAATAGAAGAATTATTTTTCAATAACAATGCAAAAACAGCAATAAATGTAGCACAAGCAAGAGGAGTAATACTAATAACAGCAAGACTTAGAAACTTAGACATATTTGAATACACTCCACTTCAAGTAAAACAAGCTGTAACAGGATATGGAAGAGCAGACAAAATTCAAGTACAAAGGATGGTAAAAATGATATTAAACGAAGAAAAACTTCCAAAGCTAGACGATATTACAGACAGTATGGCAATGGCAATTTGCCATGCACACTCATGCAAATTTGCACAAAAGTTATAAACGAGATAGGATGGTTTAAGATGTATAGTATAGAAAATTTAGAAAAAGAATTAAATACAAAAGAATTAAAATCACTATATTTATTCTTTGGAGAAGAAAAATATCTTATAGAAACAAGTACAAAAAAAATAAAAAATATTTTTGGAGAAGCCATTAAAGGAATTAATTATGTTCAAATAGATGAAACAAATGTCAGTACAATAATATCAGAAATAGAGACACCGAGTTTTGGGTATAATAAAAAATTGATTATAGCAAAAAACACAGGTTTACTAAAAAAAGAATCAAAAAGAAAAAATAATGAATTGGCAAATATTAAAGAAAATCTATGCAAATACTTATCAGAAAATCTTAACCTAATAAAAGAAAGTATAGTATTAATAATCATTGAAGAAGAAGCAGAAAAGCAAGATTTATATAACATAATAGACAAAAATGGAGTTGTCTGCAAGTTTGACTATCAAAAGCCAGCTCAATTAATAGCAAGGCTAAAAAGCATATGTAATATGTATAAAGTAGAAATAGAAAACTATACTTTGCAATATTTCATTGAATCATGTGGTACAAATATGGAAGAGTTAATTAATGAAATAAGAAAATTAATTGAATATGCTGGAGAAGGCGGAAAAATAGAAAAAGAAGATATTGATAAATTATGTATAAAAAAATTAGAAAGTGTAATATTTGATTTAACAGATAATTTAGGAAAAAGACAAATAAAAAAAGCATTAGAAGTATTACATAATTTAATATATCAAAAAGAACCAATTCAAAAAATATTAATTACATTATATAATCATTTTAAAAAATTATACATAACAAGTGTAGCAATAAGAGAAAAAAAAGAAATATCTGCAAGTTTAAACTTAAAACCAAATCAAATGTTTTTAATAAACAAATATAAAAACCAAGCAAGATATTTTAAAGAAAAAGAATTAAGAAAAATATTAGAAGAATTAATAAATTTAGATTATAACTATAAAAATGGACTAATAGATTTACAATTAGGATTAGAAACAATACTATGTGAAAATTGTTCATAAATTCTAATATAAAAATTAAATAATAACAAAATGTATAATAATTTACAAACCTGCTAAAAATATATTTGAATAAAATTTTTAGCAGGTGATATTATGATAAAAAGAAATAAAAAGAAAGTCATTTTTGGAATAATATTTTTTACAATATGTGCAATTGCTACAATAGGAATAATTTTTAAAGCAGACAAAGTAGAGGCACTATCAAAATATGGTTCAAGAGGAAGTGAAGTGACCCAAATACAAACAAAATTAAAAAGATGGGGATATTATAACGGGAATATAGACGGAATCTATGGAAGTCAAACACAAGAAGCGGTTAGATACTTTCAAAGAAAAAATGGGTTAGCAGTAGATGGAATAGCAGGACCAGCTACATTAAAAGCAATGGGAATATATTCATCAAGTTCATCAAGTAGTAGTTCATCATCAAATTCAAGTGATTTAAATTTATTAGCAAGAGTGGTGTATGGAGAAGCCAGAGGTGAACCATATACTGGTCAAGTTGCAGTAGCAGCTGTTGCGCTCAACAGAGTAAAAAGTAGCTCATTTCCAAATACACTATCAGGTGTAGTATATCAATCAGGAGCATTTGATGCAGTAAGAGATGGACAAATAAATTTAACACCAAACTCTACTGCAAAAAAAGCTGCACAAGATGCAATGAATGGATGGGATCCAAGCTATGGAGCAATATATTATTTTAATCCAGCAACAGCAACAAATAAATGGATTTGGTCAAGACCAATGACAGTAACAATTGGAAGACATAGATTTTGTAAATAAATATTTTTTTGAAAATATTAAATGTAAAAAAAAGTAATGAAAGGGAAGAAAAAATGAAAGTTGGAATTATTTATGATAGTATAACAGGAAATACAAAAAAGATTGCAGAAGCAATATATGAAGAAATAAAAAATAAATGTGATGTAATAATAGGAGATAGCACACTTGATATAAGTAACTGCGATATATTATTTATTGGTTCATGGACAGATAAAGGAAATTGCAGTAAAAAAATAAGTGAAGTATATAAAAATTTGAAAAATAAAAGGATTATAATTTTTGGAACAGCTGGATTTGGAGGTTCAAGAGAATATTTTGATAGATTATATAAAAGAATAAAAGAACAAATACCTAAAAATAATCAGATTGAAAATAAATATTTTTATTGCCAAGGAAAAATGCCCAATACAGTAAAAGAAAGATATATAAAAATGATAAAAGAGAATCCAAAAGATAGTAATCTACAAGTTAGTTTAAAAAATTTTGAGGAAGCCTTAAAACATCCAAATGATGAAGATATAGAAAATGCAAAAAAATTTGCAAAAGAAATTATAGAAAATATGAAAATATAATTAATTTATAATATGTAAGATATTGAAAAAATAAATAAAGCTGATATAATAAAGATATAATATGTAACATATAAATCTATTAAATGAAATTTCATGAAATAGGAGGAAAAAACTATGACAGAAACAATTATGTATGAATGGAAAAAGAATGGAGCTGTAAGAAAAAAAGAAATTGAACGGGACGAATTACTAGCAAGAATGTGTTCTTTAGTAATGCTGTATCCAGAAGATAATGTGATTGCAAAACAAATGGTAGAGATTCTACCTCAAACAGTTACATTGAAAGTTGATAAAGATAGATATGAAGATGATGAAAATCCGAAAATCTATTGTATTGATGCAGAAGGAGTCCCTCACTCCATTGCAATAAAGAAAAGACACACAATTATCTGGGCAATGCTAGATAAATATTTTGCATAATTGTTAAAATAAACAAGTTAAGACTTAAACTTAACTTGTTTATTTTTACTATATAAAAACTTTTTGAAAATATCGTTCAGACAATAGACTAAAGTGTAACAAGATTACCTTTAAAGTTTGTAAAAAATAAATATTTGATAGATTTTTAAAATAGATTGTGATAGAATAATAAAAAACAAAAAAGATAGGAGCAGAAAAATGTCAGATTTTGTACACTTACATATACACAGTGAATATAGTTTATTAGACGGAGCAAACAGAATAAAAGACTTACCAGTAAGAGCAAAAGAATTAGGAATGAAAGCAATGGCATTAACAGACCATGGAGTAATGTA
>CAJFQT010000131.1 GCA_904419095.1 uncultured Clostridia bacterium
AGCACCAGAAACAAGTGCAATATTTATAAAAAGAGAAATAGAAAAACTGATAGAAAAATAGCTATAAAAAATAGAAGCAATAATTGAATTGTTATACAAAGAAGGGAGAAGAAGAAATGAATGAAATTTGGCAATCATTAATTTTAGGAGTAGTTCAAGGATTAACAGAACTATTACCAATATCAAGCTCAGCACATTTAAATTTAATACCTTGGATATTTAATTGGGATATTCCAGAAAGTTTTGATGTAGCTTTGCATTTTGGAACATTACTTGCAATAGCAATATTCTTCTTTAAAGATTGGATAGAGTTAATAAAAGGAGGGTATAAACAAGTAGTAAAAAAAGAAAAATCATTTGAAGGAAAAATGTTTTGGTATCTAGTTGCAGCAACAATTCCAGGAGGAATAATAGGTTTTATTCTAGATCATTTTGTTGGAGATGCTCTAGGAAATATGCCACTATTAATTGCAATAGCTTTAATAGTTATGGGAATTATTTTATATGTTGTAGATAAAAAAGCACCTAATAAAACAAAATATGAAGAAATGAGTTTTAAACAAACATTTATAATAGGAATATCACAAGCATTAGCTTTTATTCCAGGTGTATCACGTTCAGGAGTAACAATGACAACAGGAAGACTTATGGGAGTAGATAGAGCATCAACAGCTAAATATTCATTTATGCTTTCAGCACCAATTGTACTAGGTGCAACAATATATAAATTCAAAGACTTTGTATTTGGTATGCCTTTTGTAGTTGGTGTATTATCAAGCTTTATAGTAGGTTTATTAGTAATTAAATTTTTATTACAATATTTACAAAAAGGAAGCTTCAAAGTATTTGCAATTTATAGAATAATTGTAGGTTTAATTGTTATAGGAATATTTATATCAAGAATATAAAAGTAATTTTAATCAGTAGTAAGAAAAGGAAATATAGAGTTGCATAAGTAACTATAAATTATCCTTTTCTTCTTTTTTATTGGATAGTTCTTATCAAAAAATATTTATATATCAACATTTAGAAATTCTCTACAGAATTACGAAAAAATAGTAAAGTTAAAAAAATCTTATACCTTTGAACTTATATGGATTTATTGATTTTTTATCATATCTATGGTAAAATAGGCCAAGAATAAAAAAATGAGGGATAGTAATGTTAGAAAAAATAAATTCACCAAAAGATTTAAAAAAATTAACTTTAGAAGAAAAAGAAATTCTAGCAGAAGATATAAGAAAATATATATTGGAAATAGTCTCAAAAAATGGAGGACATTTAGCATCAAATTTAGGAGTTGTAGAATTAACAATAGCATTGCATAGCGTATTTGATGTTCCAAAAGATAAAATAGTATGGGATGTAGGACATCAAACATATGTGCATAAAATATTAACAGGAAGAAAAGAACAATTAAAAACATTGAGACAATTAAATGGAATAGCAGGATTTCCAAAAACAAATGAATCAGAAACAGATTGTTTTAATACAGGACATAGCAGTACATCAATATCAGTAGCTCTAGGAATGGCAAGAGCAAGAGATATAAAAAAAGAAGACAATTCAGTAATAGCAGTAATTGGAGATGGAGCATTAACAGGTGGAATGGCAATAGAAGCATTAAATGATGTGGGATTTAGTAAATGCAAAATGACAATTATTTTAAATGACAATGAAATGAGTATATCCAAAAATGTTGGAGGACTAAATATGTTCTTAAGTAAATTAAGAACGAAAAAACTATATACAAAATCAAACATCTCTGCTAAAAAAATCATATTAAAAATACCTGTTTTTGGTAGACCATTTGTAAGGTTGATTCAAAAAACAAAAAGAAGTATAAAACAATTAATAATACCAAAGATGTTTTTTGAGGATATAGGAATGACATATTTAGGACCAGTAGATGGACACAACATTCAAGAACTAGAAAATATTTTAAAATTAAGTAAACAAGTAGAAAACCCAGTGCTTATACATGTCTTGACTAAAAAAGGAAAAGGATATGAAATAGCAGAAAAAAATCCAGACAAATTTCATGCAACATCACCTTTTTATATAGAAACAGGAAAAGCCAAAAAAGAAAAAGGAAAAGATTATTCAAAAGTATTTGGAGAAAAATTAGTAGAACTTGCAAAAGAAAATAATAAAATTGTTGCAATAACAGCCTCAATGAAAGACGGAACAGGACTTACAGAATTCCAAAAACAATTTCCTAAAAGATTTTTTGATATTGGAATAGCAGAACAACATGCAGTAGGACTAGCAGCGGGAATGGCAAAAGCAGGGATGATACCAGTAGTACCAATATATTCATCATTTTATCAAAGAGCATATGACCAAGTAATACATGATGTAGCAATTCAAAATTTACCAGTAATAATGTGTGTAGATAGAGCAGGACTTGTAGGTGCAGATGGAGAAACACATCAAGGCACATTAGATATGGCATTTTTTAGACTAGTGCCTAATCTTACTATTATAGCACCAAAAGATTTTGAAGAATTAAGAAAAATGCTAGAATTTGGAACATCATTAAAAAAACCAATAGTAATCAGATATCCAAGAGGAGGAGAATCAGATTATAAATTTGAAAAATGTGAAAAAATAGAATTAGGAAAATCAGAAATTTTAAAAGAAGGAAATGATATAAGTATAATTGCTATAGGAAAAACAGTTGCAAAAGCAATGAAAATAGCAAAAAAATTGGAAGAAAATAATATTAACTCAGAGGTTATAAATGCAAGATTTTTAAAACCATTAGACACAGAAAAAATAAAAGAATCGATTTCAAAAACAAAATTTGTAGTAACAATAGAAGATGGAACAATAATAAATGGACTTGCTACAGCAGTAGATGAAGTAATATTAAATTCAAAGTTAGAAAATGTCAAAAGATTAAATTATGCATACCCAGATACATTTATAAAACACGGAACGGTTGATGAACTAGAAAAAATATATGGGCAAGATATAGAAAGTATAATAAATGAAATTCTAAAAGAAAACCAAGCTAAACAGATATAAAATAATAAAGGAGACTTTTATGAAAAACCGAGAATTATTAGAAGAATATAAAAAACAAGATGATAAAATTCTATTATCACAAATATTAGACAAGCTAGAAATAAGTGCAAAAAATGATAAAATAGAATATACAGATTTTCTAGATATGTATCAAGTTGTACTAGTAAAAAACTTTTTGAAAAAATTAGAAATAAAAAACTATCAATTCTATGGAGGATTTGAAGAATCAGAAAGAAAAATAGTAATATTTTATACAGATAAATATAATGAAGAGATGATAAAAGAAAATTATGAGAATATGTGCAAAATCATTAGAATTACATTAGGTCCAAAAGAAAAAGGGCTATATTCTCATAGAAATTATCTAGGCGGAATTATTAAACTAGGAATGAAAAGAGAAAAAGTAGGAGATATTCTAGTTTTTGAGGATGGGGCAGATATAGTAGTAAAAAAAGAAACAGCAAGCATACTAGCAAAAGAACTAGGAAGTTTAACAAGATTTGAAAATTCTAAGATAGAAATAGAAGAAATAAATAATATAAGAAAACCAGAAATAAAAAAAGAAGAAATTGATATTATAATACCATCATTAAGATTAGATAATATTGTATCAGATTTAGCAAGAACATCAAGAAGCAAAGCAGTCCAAATAATAAATCAAGAAAGAGTTTTTGTAAATGGACAAAACGAAACAAAACCATCTAAAAATATAAAAGTAAAAGATACTATTACAATAAGAGGAAAGGGAAGATTTGTGATAAAAGAAATTGTTGGAACCACAAGAAGTGGAAGGACTGTATTAAGAATTGAAAAATTTGTTTAAAAAGAAGGTAAGACCTTCTTTTTTTATATCAAGTTAAAAAAAGTTAAAAACAAAGCGATTTGCAAAAAAGAATAATGTAATATCTGAGAAAAATATAAACTAAAAA
>CAJFQT010000132.1 GCA_904419095.1 uncultured Clostridia bacterium
AGCAATACAAAAATTAAAAGATAGAGAATTGCCTAAAGAAGTAGAAGAAAAAAGAATATTAGAAATACAAGAACATATAAGAAAATTTAAAAGTGACGAAAAGTTAAGAAATCAATTTGACTATATTTTATATAATGATTATACAGAAAATACTGTAAATGAAATTATAAAAATAGTAGAAGAACGTATAAACAAAAATAGCAAAAAAATAGTAAAACATTAAAATATAAGGAGGATTACAATGAGAAAAAAGGTAATCGCAGGAAATTGGAAGATGAATATGCTTCCAAATGAAACAATAGAATACATTGAAAAATTGTCAAAATTAGTAAAAGATACTAAAAATGAAGTGATTTTATGTGTTCCATATACAGATTTATTTTATGCATTATTAACTGCACAAAATACAAATATAAAAATAGGAGCGCAAAATATGCACTTTGAAGAAAAAGGAGCATATACTGGTGAAATTTCACCACAAATGTTAAAATCAATAAATGTAGAGTATGTAATAATAGGACATTCTGAGAGAAGACAATACTACAATGAAACAGATGAAACAGTCAATAAAAAATTGAAATCTGCACATAAAGTTGGTTTAAAGCCAATAGTTTGTGTAGGAGAAACTTTAGAACAAAGAGAAGAAGGAAAAACGTCAGATGTAATAACAAAACAAACTGCTCTTGCATTAGAAGGACTAAATGAAAAAGAAGTCGAAGAAACAATAATTGCGTATGAACCAATATGGGCAATAGGCACAGGAAAAACAGCAACAAGTGAAGATGCAAATGAATCAATAAAGGAAATACGTAAAGAAATTGCAAGAAAATATGGACAACAGACAGCAGAAAGAGTTATAATACAATATGGTGGAAGTGTAAAATCAAAAAATGCAAAAGAATTGTTTTCAATGTCTGACATTGATGGAGGATTAGTAGGAGGAGCAAGTCTTGATGCAGAAGAATTTTCTAAAATTGTTAATTTTGATAAATAGTGACGAGAAAAATACAAAAGCAAAAAAGACAGAATAACAAAAGAAATATGAAAATCATATTTTTCATAGAGATAAAAATATAAAAGGAAAAGAAGGATGGGATAATGAAAGATAAAGTAACAATGTTAATGATATTAGATGGATTTGGTGACAATCAAAACAAAGATGGAAATGCAATAAAACTTGCAAATACACCAAATATTGACAAACTAATGAAAAAATATCCAAATACAGATATATATACAAGTGGATTACATGTTGGATTACCAGAAGGACAAATGGGAAATTCAGAAGTTGGACATACAAATATTGGAGCAGGAAGAATAGTATATCAAGAATTAACAAGAATTACAAAAGCGATAGAAGATGGTGACTTTTTCTCAAATCAAGAATTAATAGCAGCTATAGAAAATTGTAAGAAAAATCATTCAAAATTACACATTTTAGGTTTAGTATCAGATGGAGGTGTACACAGCCATATAAGACATTTATATGGTCTATTAGAGCTTGCCAAAAGAAGAGATTTTGAAGATGTATATGTACATTGTTTCCTAGATGGAAGAGATACACCACCAGCATCAGCAGAAGGATATATAGTTAAATTGCAAGAAAAAATGAAAGAAAAAGGTGTTGGAAAAATAGCAAGTATATCAGGAAGATTTTACGCAATGGATAGAGATAAAAGATGGCAAAGAGTACAAAAATGCTATGATGCTTTAGTAAATGGAGAAGGAATAAAGGCAAATTCAGCAGAAAAAGCAATAGAAGACTCTTATCAAAAAGAAGTATTTGACGAATTTGTAGAGCCAACAGTAATATGTAACAATGGAGAACCAGTAGCAAAAATAGAGGAAAACGATTCAGTAATATTCTTTAACTTTAGACCAGATAGGGCAAGAGAAATAACAAGAGCAATAGTAGATAAAGATTTTAATGAATTTGAAACAAAGAAGATGAATGTATATTTCGTATGTTTTACAAGCTATGATGAAACAATGCCAAATGTTCATATCGCATTTAAGAAAGAAGTATTGCATAATACATTTGGAGAAGTTGTAAGTAAAGCAGGACTAACACAACTTCGTATTGCAGAAACAGAAAAATATGCTCATGTAACATTTTTCTTTAATGGAGGAGAAGAAAAACAATATCCAGGAGAAGATAGGATATTAGTTCCATCTCCAAAAGTAGAAACATATGATCAAAAGCCAGAAATGAGTGCTTATGAAGTAACAGATAAAGTAGTAGATGCATTAGAAAATGATAAATATGATGTTGTAATATTGAACTTTGCAAATACTGATATGGTAGGACATACAGGAAGTTTAGAAGCAGCAATAAAAGCAGTAGAAGCGGTAGATGAATGTGTTGGAAAAATAGTAAAAGTAATCGAAGAGAAAAAAGGAAACTTAATAATTACAGCAGACCATGGAAATGCAGAACAAATGATAGATTATAAAACAGGAGAACCACATACAGCACACACAACAAATCCTGTACCAATTATATTAGTAACTGCAAATCCAGAATATAAACTAAAAGAAAATGGAAAATTAGCAGATTTAGCACCAACAATGCTTGACTTAATGGGAATTGAACAACCAAAAGAGATGACAGGCGAAAGTTTATTAGTAAAAGACTAAAAATTATAATATTAAACTTAAAAAGAGGTTAAATATGTTAAAACAGACAAAAAGAACAAAGGAAATTTATGAAGATATACAACGAAAAATATATTATATGATTCCAGATAAATGGGAAAAATTATATTTATATGCATCTTTTATAGACAAAGAAGAAGGAAAAGTTACAGGAGAATTATTTTTCTATTATATTCCTAAAGGAATATTGAAAAAGAATCCAGTTAATGTATATGAAATTCCTAGCAAATTTAATATAGATGAAAAGGAATATTTACAATTAGTAGAAATATTATATAAAAGATTAAAAGTTTTAAGAGATGAATATAAAAAGATAGAATTAGGTGAAACTTGGAGTAATTTAACAATTTCAATAGAAAATTCTATTTTTAAGATAGAATATAAATATGACGACTTAGAAAATTCAGAATATTCTAGCTATGATAGACATATTATTTGGAGATATGAATATTTAGGGATTGGAATGGAGCAACTTAATAAAGAAGAAAGAGAAGTATTGAAAAGATATCTTACAGGAGCGAAGAATTTTGTAAGGGAAGAATCTTATGAATCTGGAATTTATATAAGAGATATAAAAAATATTATAGATTATGATACTTCAGAAAATAGTGAATTCGAAGAGAAGACAGAAATTGCTAATAAAAAAGTAGAAGAGCATGAAGAATACAGAACAATGAAAAATCAAATATTATCTTTCTTGGAAGAGGAAAATAAGAAAGAAGAATAGTCATTTGAAAATCATATAATTCATATTTTTGAAATTGTATTAATATATGATGATATAAAATATAAGTAATAAGTTTATAAAAATGTTTTTAATCTTAGGATGTAATTGCATGTCCTAATTTAAATAAAAATGGATTTATTCCAATTACAAAAATTGAAAGGAGCAAATAAAAATGATTTATTCAAAGGAATTAGAAGAAATGTGTAAAGTAGCAAAAGGAGTAGACCATGGACCAGCACCAATACCTGAAGAAGGTAAATGGGTTAAAGCAAAAGAAATAAAAGATATTTCAGGATTAACACATGGTATTGGATGGTGTGCACCACAACAAGGAGCTTGTAAACTAACATTAAATGTAAAAGACGGAGTAATTCAAGAAGCTTTAATAGAAACAATAGGATGTTCAGGAATGACACATTCAGCAGCTATGGCAGGAGAAATATTAACAGGAAAAACAATATTAGAAGCATTAAATACAGACTT
>CAJFQT010000133.1 GCA_904419095.1 uncultured Clostridia bacterium
TTGTTCTTCTCTTTCATCTGCTTTATCTTGTTCAACTTCAACTAGATATATTTTATTGCTAAATCCACCCTTTTTTTCTCTTTTCATTTGTTGTACATTCTTTAATTCTTCATAACTAATATTTTTTACCCTCATGATACTTTGTATTACTTCAATAATATCTGCTAATTCTTCAATAGCATTTTCTTCGATAAATTCGTGCACTTCTTCTAATAATTTTTTATTTAATTCTTTTATGTATTCATCATCATCCATTACTCTCCATGTTGCTTTTCTTCCTTCCATACTATTAATATTTTCTGGAATTTTATCTCTTACTAATTTATTATATGTATATTTCATTTATAAATTCTCCTTACCAAATTCTTGTTTGCATTCTATCATTTATATCTTCATTTGTCAATGAATTTTAGGCGATTGCTTTCTAAATATATTTTTGACTCCTAGTGAAGTTGGTGTTAACTTAAAAGATGGTTATAATGGTGACATCTCAGCTAGAGATGCTGGTAAAATAGGTGGTAATATGGTTAAAAAAATGATTCAACAAGTTGAAAACCAAATGAGATAGTTTTATTAACGTAAATTACTGTAATTAATTTAAGGCAAGAAGTTAAATTTTGTTTTTATGAATACATAAAGGCAGGATTTGATTTCCTGCCTTTTTCTTTTAATTTATAATACATATGTATTTAAATTTATAATTAAACATTTTTTATTTTATTTTGAATTTTATATTTTGCATAAACTATGTCTCTGGTTCTATCAAACCATAATTCTTACCATCTTTTAATTTATGAATTACATTTACTTTTCCTGAATCCACATTTATAAATACTAAAAAATTATGTGATGGTTTTTCTTGTAATTTCAAAACAGCATCTTCTGGTGTTATTGGTTTAATTTCATAGTAAGAAGTTTTTATAATTTCATTAGAAATCTCTGCAACTTTATCTGTTACAACCTCCATATTTTTGATACTACCATCTCTCATCATTTTTTCTTTTCTAGTTTTCATTTTTCTAATTTGTCCTTCTAGAATATCTATATCTTTATCGATAGATGCATATAAATCTTTATCTTCTGTTACTGCTCTATATTTTTCTCCTTGAGCTATTACACATATTTCTGCAATTTGCTCATTTTTTTCTGTTCTTAATGTAACATCTGCTTCTGCATTTTCAAAATATTTATCAATTCTTTCTAGTTTCTTTTCCACATAATCATTCAATGCCTCTGTTATCTTTAGTTCCTTTCCTATTATTTTTATTTTCATAAAAATCTCTCCCTTCTCTTTTTTGTTGCATTTATATATTTTTATTATATACGTTTTTTTTATTTTTTTCAAGATTTGTTTTTTATACTTTTCTATTGTACAACAAGACAAATTCTAAAGCCGAGATCACTATAAGCTTCTCCTGGATTATTTTCAGATGAAAATATTCCTGATTTAGATGTAATATCATATCGTCCACCTCTTTGGAAAAATGGAATATTTGACTTCACAAAATAACTATCATCACCATTCCATCCACTTGTTTCATATGTTGCATCTCCATATTTGAAATTCATATTAATGGAATCTCCTTCATAAACTGTTGAAAAAGAATTATTTACTCCACTCGTAAATGAATCATCATCATTTTTTTTGCTTATATGATATCCTGCTACAAATTCAATCGCTCCACCGGATAAATCATATATACCATATATATTTCCAGTAGTACTTGCTAATTGCCCTTTTTGCGTATTATAGGCATTTGTCGTTGCACTTGCTCCTTCTGATATGCTATTTCCTGCATTTCCAGTTAAATAATTACTATTATTATTTATTGTCACTTCTGTTCCATTTCTTCCATATTTGCTATCTGTTAAATATGCTACAGCTCCCCATTCACTATTTTTCATTAAATGACTTCTAAGATTTTCTTGATATTTTATAGCATAATTATACATTTCTCTAATTGAAGTTTGTTTCCATGACTGCACATTTGGAATTGAAGCTGGAGTAGTTAATATTCCCATTGAGGTTGCTGATGCATCAATCCTACTTGCCTCATACTTTGCTACCCATATTCCTTCTAATCTCTCACTCCATCCTCCATAATTCACATCATTTTCAAAAGCAGGATGTGGTTTAAAATATTTTTCATTTACAGAAATCGCCATATCTTGTGCTACATTCTTTATTTGCTTTCCATTATAATCAACAATTCCTCTTGCATCACTATATCCTGTTAGACCAATGCTTGCATAATCATCTCCTGTTGTTTTGTTTCTATAAGTATCTTCATTCTGTTGCGTATCAAAATATACTATTCTATATGCATACCTAGGAATCCATACAAAATAACTATCAACTCCACCTACTGTGACTTTTGCATTTGCCCAATGGCTTGTTCCACCATTTCCAGTACCAGAACTTTGTACTGCATAATTGTACCATTTTGATCTATCAAAATTGCTATCTCCTTCTGTTATTTCTTTTCCATTCTCATCCCAATAAACAGCTTTCATACCTTCTTCTAATATTGGTTCATTTGGTGTATTTGTAACATTATATCCTGTACCCTCTAAAAATTCTATCTCAATAACACCAAAATTTTTAGCAAATTCAGTTAATTCTGATTCTTCAGGTTTAGCAGGTTTTCCTATTGAAACTGTAACTATATCTGATTGAATTTCATCCCCATGAAATACTTGAACCTCGTAATCTGTTATTTTATCAACATTTATATCATATCTATTAGCTATAAATTCGTTTGTTATATTCCAATTTCCAGACCCTTTTTCTCTATACCTTATTTGCCATTTTTCAACATAACTTTTACATTCAATGTTTGATAATTGAATTAAACCTTTTTCTCCATCAATAATTGAAGAACTTACATTAAATGTAACATCTTCCATATTTTTATTATAATCCACATTATAACCAGCATCTTCTATCTGTTCTAACATATAATAATTTACACCATTATACTCTATAGGTTCTGTAGCTATAACTATACGTTCATCAATATTTATATAATAATCTATTGTTATTCCTTCAATATTAAAATCATTTACTAATACATCTGCAGTATAATATTTAAACCCATTCTGTAATGTTGTTATATCTTCTTGTCTACTTGATAATACATTAGATACTTCTGAAACTGTAAATATCTCTTTTTGTTCCGCCGTCATCTCAGTTCCTTTAGATGAAAATTGTTCTCTATTACTTGAATAAAACTCATCAACTTTTGACTGTAATAATTGCAATTCTGTTTTAAAAGACATATATTTAGAAGACCTTACTGTATCTAATCCACTATACACACCAATACTTGCCAAAATCAATAAAACAATAATTGTAATAACTAATGCAATCAATGTTATTCCTTTATTATTTTTATCTATCATTTCTTTACTTTTCATTTGTTCCTCCTAAATATTTTTAAGCATATCCCATTGGAGTTGGGCATTATTACCCTAATATGAGCATATTATATTTATATTATACTTAATTGGCTGGGGTAGTAGGATTCGAACCTACGAAATGTCGGAGTCAGAGTCCGATGCCTTACCGCTTGGCGATACCCCAATTTAAATATATCATAATATTAACACTTTTTTTTATATTTGTCGAGCATTTATATGAATTTTCAGAAAAAAAGAGTAAATCTAATTTCATTATTAGTCATTTACATTTTTACTGGTAATATATGGTAAATGTCTTTTTTTCTATTTTTCTGAATAGT
>CAJFQT010000134.1 GCA_904419095.1 uncultured Clostridia bacterium
CACTACATAGAAGGAACAACAGAGCAAGTTCCACTAGCAACGGGAGAAAAAGCACAAGATGAAAAATACAAAGGAAAAGAAGGAGAAGAATATCAAACAAGTGAAATTGCTGATAGTTTATTAAGTGACGCCTATGAACTAGCAGAGATACCAGAAAATGCACAAGGAAAATACATAGCAGACGAAACAATAGTAACATACTACTATAAGCTAGCAGAAAGACCAGTAACAATAACAAAAGTAGGAGAAAACAACGAACCATTAGGAGGGGTAAAATTTACAATAAATAACAAAGAAAATAATAATGAAGTATTAGGACAATTAACCCCAAATGGAGAATATTACTTTGAAGAAAAAGATGGAAAAATAGAACCAAACAATAGAGGAAAAAATGATACAACAGCAAGTAGTTATATAAAAATAGACTTAAGTAATAGTAAAGATGTAACATTAAAAATAAACGCACAAATATCTTGTGAAGAAGAATATGACTATGGATATGCAGTGGTAACAGATACAAAAAATGCACCATCATATAGTAGTTCAACAGGAAGAATATTCAGGATTTCAGGAGAAGTAGAAGCACAAGATTATGAAGCAACATTAAGAGGAGGAAAAGTATATTATCTACATCTAGGGTATATGAAAGATAGTATGGATGATCCTGAAATAATGGGAGAAGATAACTTTATAATTAATTCAATTTCAATAATGAATTATGAATGTACAACAGATGATAATGGAAAAGCAACAATAATGTTACCAGTAGGAAAATATGACATAATAGAAACAGAAACACGAGAAGATTATGCAATACCAGAAAATCCAGTAAAAGAAATAGAAATAACAAAAGAAAAAGAAAGTTATGAAATAACAATAGAAAACAAAAAGAAACAAGGAACGGTAATAACACACTATTACAAAGAAGGAACAGAAGAAAGAGTACCATCAAACATAGAAGGTCAAGTAATAGAAGATGAAATTCAAACAGGAAAAATAGGAGACATATATATAACAGAAGAAGCAAAAAACGTAAATGACAGATATGAATTAAAAGAAGTAGTAGGAGAGGTAAATGGAACAATAGATAAAGAATATAAAGAAATAATCTACTATTATAGACTAAAAGAATCAAATTTAACAATAGAAAAGACAAATACAGAAGGACAAGGACTAGAAGGGGCTATATTCCAAATAGAAAATAAAGAAAACGGAAAAATAAAAAATGTAACAACAGGACCAGATGGAAAAATAACAGAAAAAGTACAAATAGGAGAGAATGTAGTTACAGAGATAAAAGCACCAGAAGGATATAAACTAAACAAAAATCCACAAACAATAAATATAGAATTAGATAAAGAAAATAAAATAACATTCATAAATGAACAAATAAACTACTTCAATGTAACATTAAATAAAATAGATAGTGAAACAAACGAAAAAATTCAAGGAGCAAAATTCAACTTAAGTTACACGACACAATATGGAGAAGAAGTAGTAGAAGAATATGAAACAAACAAAGATGGTGATATTATTCTGAATAACTTAGAAAATGAAGTAATATATACATTAGAAGAAACAATACCAGTAAAAGGATATGTTGCAAATACTCAAAAATACAAATTTATAGTACACTATCAAGATGGAAACTACGAATTAGAAATGCTAGAAGGAAAATTTGATGAAGAAAAACAAGAAGGAAAAGAAATAAGCTGTACAATAAAAAATACACCAACATTAAAAGTAATCAAGCAAGGAGAAAATGGAGAATTACTAGCAAATGCAAAATTCACAATAACAGATGAAGAAGGAAACGAAGTAAGAAATGGAAAAGGTGAATTAGTAGGAGAAGTAGAAGAAATAAACGGAGAGAACATAAGAGTAGTAACAACAGATGCAGAAGGAAGAATAATAGAAAATCTAGAGCCTGGAAAATATATCTTAACAGAAATACAAGCACCAGAAGGATATGAATTACCAGAAAATGAAGAAAGAAAAACAGAAATAGAAATAACATCAGAAGAATCGGCAGGAACAAAAATAGAAAAGACAGTAGAAATTACTATGGAAAACTTTAATCCAGAATGGATGCAAGAAATAGATATAGACAATGACATAGAAATATTGAATGAAAGACAAGTAATTATGAATAATGGAAATGTAGCATTAGTAGGAGGATTACTAAATGATATAGAAATACCATCAGAATATACTGTTTCAGGAAAAGAAATAACATTAAACAAAATATCAGAAGAAGATGGAATAGCAATAATAATGAATCCAGAAGGAAAAATAGTAGAAGTATATCAAAATAATTCACCAGAAAATTCGGCAAATATATTAGCAAACATAGTAGAATCAAAAGATGGAAGAAAGATAGCAATAGGAATGTATATGGGAACAATAGAAATACCAGCGGAAAAAACGGTAAATAACCAAGCAATAAGAATAGAAGGAACAAGCAACAGTATATCATCATATATGATAAGCTATAACGCAGAAGGAAAAATAGAATGGTTAATAGATATGCCATTATCAACAAACGATTTACAAGAAGTAGAGATGTTAAATGACGAAATAGTACTTCAATATGAGTCATCAGATGAAACAATAGAAATACCTGCAAATCAAACAGCAACAGGAGAAGAAATAGTATTAAATAAAGATGACAGAGATAATCCTGTAGTGTTAATATATAATTTGAATGGAAAAATAGAAAAAGTTGTAGAACTAAAATTAGCATTATTTCAAAATATAAAATTTGAAATAATGGGGTATACCATAACAAAAAAAGGAGAAATCATAATCACAGGAGTATCAATAGATGACACAGTAATATTTAATGAAGATGAAACAGTATCAGGAGAAAAAATAGAATTAAGAGGAAACGATGGAATAATAGTAAAATATAATGCAGAAGGAAAAGTAGAATGGGCTAAAAATTCTGGAAGCACAGAAGTTGGCTCAATAATAGGACAAAAAGAAGTAGCAAATGGATATGTCGCATTTATTGGATATATGGGAAAAATAAGCATACCAGCAGAGGAGACAAAAGACGGAAGAAAGATAGAAATAGAAACAGCAAAGCAGATAGGTGGAGCAATAATAAAATATACAGAAGAGGGAAAAATAGAATGGTGTGTAGGAGATGATACCTTAAGTAAATTTGCACAAAATGTTAGTTCACCAGAAGGAATAGAAATAAGAGAAACAGAAGAAGGGTATGTAATAATAGATAATGAAAATGGTACATTACTAAAATACAAAGAAATATATACAGACTTAATAGCAAATAAACAAGAAATAGTAACAATAACGAACACAGCAAAAGAATCAACAGTAATAGTACATCACTATATCAAAGACACAACAACAAAATTAAGTGATGATGTAACCATAACTGGAAAAGTAGGAACAGACTATCACACAGAAGTAGCAAAAGATATACCATCAAACTACGAATTAGTATCAGAACCAGCAAATAAAGATGGAAAAATAACAGCAAATCAAACAGAAGTAATATATTATTATCAACTAAAAGAGCCAAATATAACAGAAGAAAAAATAGAAAAAGAAAGTACAACAGAAAAAGTAACAAATGCAGAGCAAATGATAGACTACAACATAGAATATACAGCAAAAATAGATGACTATACAGGAAAAGCAACTGTTACAA
>CAJFQT010000135.1 GCA_904419095.1 uncultured Clostridia bacterium
ATGAATATGGTCTTGCAGCATCTCCTGTTGCAACTGTTGTAAGTATTGGTGTTTCAACTTCCATATAACCATATTCATCCATAAATCTTCTAATTTCTTTTATTATTTTACTTCTTAAAATAAATGTATCTTTAACTTCTGGATTTACAATTAAATCAGTATATCTTTGTCTATATCTTAAATCTGGATCTTTTAAGCCATGGAATTTTTCTGGTAATGGTCTTAATGATTTTGAAAGTAATGTTACTTCTTTCGCATGTACAGATATTTCTTCTGTTCTTGTTTTAAATACAAATCCTGTTATTCCTATAATATCTCCTATATCAAATGTTTTAAATGCTTTATAGCTTTCTTCTCCTAAATCATTTATACTTACATAACTTTGAATTTTCTCATCACAGTCTTGTATTGTACAAAATGATGCTTTTCCCATTATTCTTTTTGCTATTATTCTTCCAGCTACTGTTACATCTTTTTGTTCAAATTTTTCATAATTTGATTTTATTTCTCCTGCTGTATTTGTTCTATTAAATTTTGTGATTTCATATGGATTTTTTCCTTGCTTTTGTAGTTCTGCTAATTTTTCTCTCCTTATTTGCATTAGATGGTTTATATCTAATTCTTGTTCTTGATTATTATTATTTTGATTTTGATTTTCTTGCATTGAAATCTCTCCTTCTTTTTGTTTTTGTTTATTATATAGTAAAATCTTGAAAAAGTAAAGAAATA
This sequence comes from uncultured Clostridia bacterium, assembly GCA_904419095.1. GTDB lineage: Bacteria > Bacillota > Clostridia > TANB77 > CAG-508 > CAG-269. Next base: position 730 of record CAJFQT010000135.1, read on the forward strand.
TGTGTGTTTTTTGTGTGATTCATATATGATTAAAAAATAGTTTGAGATAACATTTAATTTATATCTCAAACATTTTACATCCTTTATTCTTTAATTGCTACTAATAATTCATTAGATTGTACTTCATATTCTTTTTCTTCGTATATATATTTTTCTTTTGTCTTATATACTTTATATCCTAAATTCATTAGTCTTGTTGATATTAGATATAATGCATTTAAAACATCTGCATCTGATAAATTTCTTTTTACTTTTAATTCATAAAATCCAATTACTATTTTTGAACTATCTTTATCTATTTTGTTATCTACAAATTCTGTTATTTCATCTAAATTCATTTTCCTCACCTGACTTTTTTAGAATTATATCACATTTTTTGCTTTTTGCATATAGTAAATTATTAAAATTTAATTAATTTAAATATATTGATTTTTTCAAATTATAAATATATAATCCACATAAGTTATTAGATATAACTAAATATTATTAAGGGAGTGTATTATTATGAAAAAGCAAGTATATAACTAAAAAACCACTTTGACTAATAAAAATAAGCTTACTAATTTTTATTGAAAATTACAAAAAGTAGTAAAAAGGAGAAAATTAATGAAAATAATATTAGCTTCTAAATCTAAAAGCAAAAAACAACTTTTAACAGATTTAAAAATACCTTTTGACGTAGTTGTAAATAATGCTGATGAAACTCCAAATAGTAGTTTACCTTTTGGAGAACAACTTAAAGAAATTGCTTTAAGAAAAGCTTTAAATGTATTGAAAAAAACGAAAGATGATGGTAAACGCATTATTTTAGCCGCCGACCAAAACATTGTCTTTAATAATAAGATGTTTGGTAAGCCCAAAAGTATTGAAGAAGCAAAAACACTTATAAAAAGTATGGAAGGTCATACTGTTTATGCTTACACAGGAAATGCTTTCTTACTTGCTTCTGGCGAAACCATTATAAAATGCATTAACAACTATGATATTGCAAATATATTTGTAAAAGAAGTGACTGATATTGTTTTGGATGATTATCTAAAAAATTATAATCCTTTATCAATGTGCGGTGGAATAAGTACCTTAGATACACCTTTTGTTGAACTAACAGACGGATTATTATCGACTGCATATGGAATAACTATTGAATACTTAGCACAATTAAATAATGCTTTTTAATAATTTTATTACTCTTCATGACTAAATCTTATATTTTAGCCATATTTAATAGCCCCATTCTTAAAATTTGGGGCTTATTTTTTATTTCTTTATCATAAATTTGATTCCTTTATAACGGAAAAGTATATTTTTTCAAGTAATCGTATTGCAAAAGTAAAAAATGGCTGATATAATTCTTTTGTAACATAATAATTTATAATTTTTTCACGCTGGAGGTGACCTATAGTGAGAGAAGTTAAACCTTACACTTTATACAGACATTTTAAAGGTTCTAGAGCTTTAGTTATAACCACTGCAAAACATAGTGAAACAGGTGAAGAGCTTGTTGTCTATTGTTGCATGGATAATAAAGGTAATACTAATCATAAAGATGGTATTTACGCAAGACCTTTAGAAATGTTTTTATCTGAGGTTGATCACGAAAAATACCCAGGTGTAAAACAGAAGTATCGTTTTGAAGAAATAAAAGACGATGACTAAACAGAAAAGCCTGTATCTATTTATATATTAAATAAGATACAGGCTTTTTACAAGATATTACTCTAAACTAAATTTTTTATTTTCTATTTTTAACTCTATTTCTAAAATTTCATAATAGAATCAGATTATACTTTTCCCCTTCATAAAATCATTAATCCTCTATTTGCTCTATTTCAGAATAAACAACATCTATAACATTTTCTAATATATCTCTTGGTAAATCTTCTATTACTTCATATGTTCTACTATTTAAATCTAATGATTTTATATGTTCACACAATATTACACCTGTTGTTTTAGTTCTATTATCTAATGGAATATGCAAAGGGAAATGATTATTTGTATTTGTAATAGGGCAAACAATAGATAGTTTTGCTTTTTTATTAAATATATTATTACTTATTACAACAGCTGGTCTATATCCCGCTTGCTCATGTCCTGCTTGTGGATTAAAATTGATTTTTATAATAGTTCCTTGTTTTACCATATTTCTTCTCCTTTTGGCTCTCCCCAGTCAATTTCAGTTGTTTCATAGTCCCCTTTATAATCCTTAAATAATTCCTTTATATTTTTTCTTTTATGTTCCTTTGCTTTTTCTATAATCAATTTTCCATTATCCACAATTATTACTATTTGTTCATTTTCAGACCAATTGACACTATCTAATAACATTTTAGGTATTCTAACTCCTTGACTATTTCCCCATTTTTGAATAGTAGTTGTCATTTTTTCATCTCCTTTCGTATATACATAGTATATACTATTTTATAAAAAATGTCAATAAAATTTTAATATTTTATAATATTTTTTACTAAAAAAAGTAATATTATTCTTGATATTTACAGCATTTTTAGTTCAAAGAAAATTCACAAAAAAAGTTTTTCTTGCCATACCTAATCCAGAAATTCCTTTTTCTTTATTTGTTTTAAAATTCATCGCTTTCTCTTTTTGAAACATTTGTTTGTTTTTATGACTAAAAATAAAATACAAGTTTCCTTGTATTTTGGTGGGCAGGGAAGGATTCGAACCTTCGTACTCAAATGAGAACAGATTTACAGTCTGCCGCCTTTAGCCACTCGGCCACCTACCCTTTTTTCTGTCACTTCAGTGACAAGAGATATTATAATTCAATTAAGAATTTTTGTCAATAGTTTTAACGACATTTTTTTGCAATATTTTATTTTGGAAGTTACTGTTCAGACTAGAAAAATAAAAAATCCTTATTAGCTATATGCTAACAGGGATATTTTTATATATGTTTGATATCTCGTTGTAAAAATTTCTT
>CAJFQT010000136.1 GCA_904419095.1 uncultured Clostridia bacterium
AAGAAAAGACAGTTTTTTCAAAAGAAAGGTAGTACAATCTTATAAGGTGATATAAATGACAATCTACCTAGATGTTGTAATAATTGAAAATTTAATAATGAACAGCATAATTATATATGCAACAGCAATAATAACAAAAAGTAAAATAAAACACATAAGGATTTTAATATCAAGTTTAATTGGAGCAATATACTCTGTATTATCATATATTTCAAATCTAGCAATATTTTCTAACTTATTCACAAAAATATTACTATCAATAATAATGGTATACATTGCATTTAACCCAAAAGATATAAAAGCTTTAGGAAAAATAACACTGCTATTTTATCTAACTTCATTTGTCTTTGGAGGAGTGGCATTTGCAATGATATATATCATAAAACCACAAAATATATTAATGAAAGATGGATTATTTTTAGGAACATATCCACTAAAAACAATATTTATAGGAGCAATTGTTGCAAGCATAATACTAATAACAGGTTTTAAAGTTGTTAAAAGCAAATTTTCAAAAAAAGATATGTTTTGCAACATAAATATAAAAATAAAGGGAAAAGAAAAAAAGATAAAAGTAATGGTAGACACAGGAAATTTATTAAAAGACCCAATTTCAGGAATGCCAGTAATTGTCATTGAACACACAGAGCTATATGATATTTTACCAAAAGAATTATTAAATAATTTAGAAAAGATTTTAGGAGGTGATTTAAAAGGGATTCCAGAAGATATCAAAAATGAATATTTATCAAAATTAAGAGTAATACCATATTCTTCACTTGGAAAACAAAATGGTATGATACTTGGAATAAAAGCAGACGAAGTGAAAGTTGAAGACGAAACTATAAAAAATAATGTAATTATAGGAATATATAATAAAGCTCTTACAAAAAGAGGAGAATATAATGGTTTAATTGGAATAGAATTAATATAGGACTGTGTTGTCATTAATTTAGATAAGCCCGACCAGTAAGGAACGGAATTTTAATATATATGAGTCCCATGCCTAAATTAATGACAACACAGGCATCATAAAGGAGGCATGCAAAATGAAAATATTAGAATTTGTAAAGAACAGTATATGTACAATATGTGCAAAATACATAAACGATAATGAGGAAATAGAATATTTACCCATTTTCTATATAGCAGGAAGTCAAACACTTCCACCACCATTATCACCAGAAGAAGAGGAAGAGATGATAAAAAAATTATCAGAAGAAGATAATTTAATTGCCAGACAAACATTAGTAGAAAGAAACTTAAGGCTAGTTGTATATATAGCAAAAAAATTTGAGAACACAGGAATTGGAATAGAAGACTTAATTTCAATAGGAACAATAGGTTTAATGAAAGGGGTAAATACATTCAATTCAGACAAAAAAATAAAATTGGCAACATATGCATCAAGATGTATAGAAAATGAAATTTTAATGTACTTAAGAAAAAACAATAAAATAAAAGGTGAAGTATCAATAGATGAACCACTAAATAAAGATGGAGATGGAAATGAATTATTATTATCAGATGTTCTAGGAACAGACCCAGATATAACTTCTAGAGATCTAGAAGATGAAGTAGATAAAACACTACTAAGAGCATCAATATTAAAATTAAATAATAGAGAAAAAAATATAATGGAGATGAGATTTGGATTTAAAACAGGAAAAGAAAAAACCCAAAAAGAAGTAGCTGATGAACTTGGAATATCACAAAGTTATATATCAAGATTAGAAAAAAAGATTATAAATAAAATGAAAAAAGATATAATAAGCAAAACAGGATGAATAGAATACCTCTTTTGGGAAATAATACAAATAAGTATTTCTCATAAGGAGGTTTTCTTTTTGATAAACAAAGTAGAAATTTGTGGAGTGAACACATCAAGACTACCAATATTATCTAAAAGAGAAAAAGAAGAACTATTAATTAAAATAAAAGAAGGAGATAATGAAGCAAGAAATACATTTATAAATGGAAATTTAAGATTGGTTTTAAGTGTTATACAAAGATTTTATAGAAAATCAGAATCAGCAGATGATTTATTTCAAGTAGGATGTGTAGGATTAATCAAAGCAATAGATAATTTTGATATAAGTCAAAATGTACAATTTTCAACATATGCTGTACCTATGATAATTGGAGAAGTAAAAAGATATCTAAGAGATAACAATAGTATAAGAGTAAGTAGGTCAGTACGAGATTTAGCATATAAAATAATTCAATTTAAAGAAAAATATACTAAAGAATTTGGAAAAGAACCGTCAGTAGAAGAAATAGCAAAAGAACTTCAAGTAGAAAAGGAAGATATTGCATTTAGCTTAGATGCAATACAAGACCCAATTTCTTTGCAAGAGCCAGTTTATAATGATGGAACAGAAAATATATTTATTATGGACCAAGTAAAAGATAAAAAAAATACAGATGAACTCTGGGCTGAAAAAATGACAATGATACAAGCAATGAAGAAATTAAATGAAAAAGAGAAAATGATAATAACTAAAAGATTTTTTGATGGTAGAACTCAAATGGAAGTCGCAGAAGAAATAGGAATATCACAAGCTCAGGTGTCAAGATTAGAAAAAAATGCGATAGAACATATAAAAAAGTGGTATAAATAATTTGAATTTTTTAAAAAAGAATAATAAATTAAAGAAAAATGAATTAATGAAACTCTCAAAATCATGAGAGTTTTTGTTTTTTAAATAAAAATTTTAATGATGTTTTAAAAGTAAATAAGAATATTTAAGTATATTAAAGAATATTTATAATAAAGAAATATCGAAATTGGGGGAATATAAATGCAAGATAAGGGATTAGATTTTAAGCATAAAGAGGTTGTTAATATAAAAGATGGAAAAAGACTTGGATATGTTCAAGATGTATGTGCTGATTTAGAATCGGGAGTGATAACATCTATAATAGTTCCAGGAAATAATAAATTATTAAATATATTTTCACAAAATAATGACATAGTAATACCATGGAAAAATATAAAATGCATAGGAGATGATTTGATATTAGTAGAGATATAGAAATTAGATGCCATAAATTACCATAAAAAAGCTGTTGACATAACCAATTTGAATATGATAATATATAAAAAGAAAACAAAGAAAAGCAACTTAATAATACTAATAAACATACGTAAGTTTTCTCAAACAATGTAGCATAATGTATCAAAAATCTTCTTTTTTAAACAAAATAAATTTTAATATATAAAAGGAAAAATCTATATATTTTTTTATGCAATTTAAAGCAATGACAAAAAAATAAAAAAATAGTAAAAAAATTTAAAAAAGTTGTTGACAAAATAAAAATATTATGCTAATATAAATGAGTACCAAGCAAGAGAAAAAAATAAAATATTTTTTACGTAAGAATTAGTAAAAAGAACAAACGCAAATATAAAAAATGGCAGCTACTAATCTTTTATTTTGCTCAAAAATAAAGTTAAAAATATTTTAAAAAATATTTAAAAAATATATTGACAACAAGAAATAAAAATGGTACAATAAAAAATGCCTTAACAAGACGGCAAAAAGTACATTGAAAAGTAAACAATAAAATCCTTTAGAGAATAAACCGAAGCGGTACGATTCTTCAAAGAAGAAAAGTACTGAAAAGTAAGAAAAGAT
>CAJFQT010000137.1 GCA_904419095.1 uncultured Clostridia bacterium
TGCTTGAAAAAAAGGTAAAAATGTAATAAAATATGCACTGGAGGTAAGAATTTTGAAAGAGGAAAATAATGTAATAAATCAAGAAAAATATATTGAAAAAATTAGAGAATTAAATAATGGTAAGAATTTAAAATATTCTATATTAACTATGGGATGTCAGTTGAATGAAAACGATTCTGAAAAATTATGTGGAATGTTGGAAAAGATGGGATATACAAGGACTGAAGATGTACAGGAAGCAGATATAAATTTGTTTAATACTTGTTGTGTTAGAGAAAATGCAGAGGATAAGTTATTTGGAAAATTAGGAGAGTTGAAACGAATAAAGGAAAAAAAAGGTACTATTATAGCAATTGGTGGCTGTATGATGCAAGAGAAACATATCACAGATAAAATAAAAGAAAGTTATCCTTTTGTAGATATTATATTTGGAACACATACTTTATATAAGTTCCCAGAGGATTTGTTTACAGCAATGGAAGAAAAAAGAAAGATTGAAGATGTTTTAGATATAGATGGAGAGATACATGAAGGTTTACCTATTAAAAGAAACAGTGATATAAAAGCTTCTGTAACAATAATGAATGGTTGCAATAATTTTTGTACGTATTGTATTGTTCCTTATGTTCGTGGAAGAGAAAGAAGTAGAAGTCCAAGAGCAATAATTGAAGAAGTTAAAGAACTTGCTAAAAAAGGATATAAAGAGATTACTTTACTTGGACAGAACGTGAATTCATATTTGAGAGTTGAAAAAGAGAAAAATATTGAGTTTGAAGAGTATGAAGGAGTTAATTCTTTTGCAACATTGTTACATGCACTAAATAAAGTGGATGGGATTGAAAGAATAAGATTTGTGTCACCTCATCCAAAAGATTTTACAGATGATGTAATAGATGCAATTGCAACTTGTGAAAAAGTTTGTAAGTTAGTACATTTACCTTTACAGTCAGGTAATACGAGGGTCTTGAAGGAAATGAATAGAAAATATACAAAAGAACAATATTTAGAATTAGTAGAAAAAATGAAAAAAACAATACCTAATTTAACACTTTCAACAGATATAATAGTAGGCTTTCCAGGAGAATCTGATGAAGAGTTTGAAGATACATTAGATGTTGTAAGAAAAGTGAAGTTTGAGCAAGTGTATATGTTTATATATTCAAGAAGAGTAGGAACACCAGGAGATAGAATGCCAAATCAAATTCCAGAAGATGTAAAGCATAAAAGATTTAATAAACTGAAGGAATTGGTCGAAAGCCAGATTGAAGAAAATAATCAAAAATATGTTGGAACAATTCAAAAAGTATTGGTAGAAGGTACTAGTAAAACTAATGAAAATATGCTAACAGGAAGAACAGACAGTAATAAAGTAGTTATTTTTGAAGGAGATAAAAGCTTGATAAATAAAATTATTAATTTAAAAATTGTTTCAGAGCATATGTGGTATTTAAAAGGAAATTTATTAAATAAGGAATGTGATTAATTATGGAATTTGGATTATCAGAAGAAATAGTAAATAAAATAAAAAAAATAGTGAAAGAAAATCCTAAATATAAATTTAAAATATTTGGTTCAAGAGCGAAAAATACATACAAAAATACTTCAGATATTGATATTGCAATTTTTGAAAATGTGAGTAAAGAAGATGAGTATAAAATAAGAAACGAATTTGATTTATTGGATATAGTATATAAAATAGATTTAGTATTTATAAATAAAAAAACTAAGCCAGAATTTTTAAGTGAGATAAACAAGGAGGGAGTTAATATATAATGAAAAGATTTGAAGAGAGAAAAGAAGACTTAATAAATGCTACCAGAAGGCTAAAAGAAGCATTACAAGAAAAAGAAAGCGATTTAATGATAGATGCAGTGTTACATAGATATGAATTTACATTTGAACTTGCTTGGAAAACTTTAAAAGATTATCTAGAATATCTAGGTGTAACAATAAATACAGGAAGTCCTAGAGAAATAATAAAAGAAAGCTTTGCACATGGATTGATTTCTGATGGAGAAGTATGGATAAAAATGATGTTGGCACGAAATTCATTATCTCATTTATATGATGAAGAAACATCTAGACAAGTGTATAATGAAATAAAAAATGAGTATATTTATCAAATTGAGAATCTTATTAAATTTTTTGAAAAATGCTAAAATATCATTAAATGAAAGGAAGTAAATTATGAAAGAAACAGCACAATTTTCCCCAATGATGCAGAAATATCTTGAAACAAAAGAACAATATAAAGACTGCATACTATTTTATCGTTTGGGTGATTTTTATGAAATGTTTTTTGATGATGCAATAATTGCGGCAAGAGAATTAGAAATAACTCTAACAGGAAAAGATTGTGGGCAAGAAGAAAGGGCTCCAATGGCGGGAGTACCACATCATGCGGCTGAGATGTATATTTCAAGATTAATTGCGAAAGGATATAAAGTAGCAATATGCGAGCAATTAGAAGATCCTAAATCAACTAAAGGAATAGTTAAAAGAGGAGTAATCCGTGTAGTAACACCAGGTACAGTAGTTGATAGTAATATGCTTGAAGAAAGAAAGAATAATTTTATAATGTCAATATATAAGGCTGGAATATATTTTGGTATAAGTGTTTGTGATATTTCAACAGGAGAATTTTATGCTGCAGAAATAAAAGATAATAACAATTTCCCAATCGTGTTAGATGAAATTGCAAGATATACTCCTTCTGAATTAGTAATAAACTCTATGATGGCAGATTGTAGTGAAGAAATGGATAAAATAAAGGAAAGATTTAATTGTTATGTAACTAAATTTAATGATAAATTTTTTGAAAGCAATCCAGAAATAATACGTTTGCGTTTTAACTTAGAAGATTCTGAACATAAAAAAATTGAAAATATAGAAGAAAAAACACTTGCAACGGCAGCTATAAATGCCTTAGTAGAATATATTGAACAAACTCAAATGACAAGTTTAGACCATATTAATAAAATAACAATTTATCAAATTTCAAAATATATGGCATTAGATATTAATGCAAGAAGAAATTTAGAAATCACAGAAAAAATGAGAGATAAATCTAAAAAAGGCACTTTACTTTGGGTTTTAGATAAGACTTCAACATCAATGGGGGCAAGAAATTTAAGAAGATGGCTTAATGATCCTCTTATAGATACAAGAGAAATAAATAGAAGATTAGATGCTGTAAAAGAATTAAAAGATGATGTAATTTTAAGAGGAGATGTAGTAGAAAATCTAAAAAAAGTATATGATATAGAAAGATTAGCTGGAAAAATGGCATATGGTAATGCAAATGCAAGGGATATGATAACATTGAGAAATTCATTAGAAAAATTACCAGAAGTAAAGAAAGTATTGGCACAATGTAAGTCAGAAATGCTTAAAGGTCTATACGAAGATTTAGATGAGTTGAAAGATATATTAGAATTAATACAAGTGTCAATAGTAGATGATCCACCTATGAGTGTAAAAGATGGTGGAATTATAAAATTGGGATATGATGAAGAAATTGATAAATTAAAAACAGCAACAACAGAAGGAAAAAATTGGATTATACAATTAGAAGCAGAAGAAAGAGAAA